>JAGWUU010000246.1 GCA_028868335.1 Sphingomonadales bacterium
TCCGGCGGTGCTCAACGAAGTGCTGCTCGTCAGCGAATCCCCGACCGAATCCAAGTTCCGGCTTGCCTTTGCGCCGCGTGCCAACACCTTCGCCGCGGTCGGCGCCGATCCGGCCAAGCCCTCTTTGGGTCTGGCGTTGACCCGGCGCGGCAACAGCGCCGTATCACCGACGAACCTTCGCGGGCTGGTCCGCTCCATTGATTTCGACCAGGCCGACACGGTCCTGATCCTGCGCTTCGCGGTAACGACGCCTGCAGCGGTAAAGGCGATCCCCGTCAGCGACACCACGATAGAGGTTACTGTCTCGACCGGCGCCAAGCTGGCCCAGCGTGCTGCTGAAAGCGACCAGCCGAACGCCCCCCTGCCGCGTGCCGCGGAACCCGTTCCTGGCGAGGATGGCTACGAGATGGTCATGCTCAAATACGCCGACGTCAGCGAAGTCGTCGGCCTTCTGACCGAGGGGCTGACGGTCAAGTCCAACGATACCTTCATTCCGCGCGAACCGGGCTTCGGATCGAACAGCCTGACCGGCTCCTCGTTCAACCAGATGCCCAGCAACCAGCCCGGCTTTGGCGAGGACCGATCACTGGGCCAGTCGGTCGACAGCTCGATCGCGGTCGATCGCCGCCTCAATGCGATCTGGTTGAAGGGATCTCCTGAACGGATAGCCCGCCTGAAAGCACAGATCGCCCTGATCGACGTTCCGCTGGATAGCGTGATCCTCGAGACAGAGCTGGTGGAATTGACCGAATCCGGAGCGAAAGCGGTCGGGATCGACTTCTCCAATGCTGCCGGCCAAATCGCCGTGGCGACATTCCAGTCCGGCCAGTTCAGCCCAAACGGCGGGATGGTAAATACTGGCGGCCACCTCAATCCGGGCGGTTATGTCCAGGGTGGCAATCTGCAAAGCGTGTCGTTGCAGGCGGCAATCTATGCCCAGATCCAGAAGGGTCAGGGCCGGATCGTTTCTAAGCCGAGGATCGCTGCGCAGAGCGGCTCGACCGCCAAGATCATCACCGGCGATGCCCTTCCTATTCTGACCGCGATCACCCTGTCAGGCGTCAACGGGGTTTCGCAACAGGTGCAGTACGTCAACGTCGGCGTCACCCTGCAGATCGCTCCGCGCGTTTCGACCGATGGCTATGTTTCCAGCCATGTGTTCTGCGTGGTGTCCAGCGTCTCCGGCTATTCGCAGGGTTACCCCACCATCAGCCAGCGCGAGGCGGAAACCTCTGCCACGGTGCGCGATGGGGACAGCTTCGTGATCGGCGGGCTGACCCAGGATGCCACGCTGACTTCGCGCAGCAAGGTCCCGCTACTGGGCGATATTCCTTTGGTCGGCCAGGCTTTCCGCACTGACCGCACCACCAAGAACAAGACCGAGCTTTACATCGTCGTCACCCCGCACATCGTCCGTCGCGGCGCAATCGCGGCCGACCAGACGCTCCCGGTCGCGCAGCCCGCCCAACCCTGATCATCCGCGCCCGGATGACCTTGGCAGCCGACGCCTTGCAGTTCATCGAATTGTCGTGGCAACCTGCATCCGTTGCCGGCTCCTGATCCCGGTTCTCTTCAGTCTCGAAGGATTGCCATGCGTCATCTGCTTTCCACCTCGCTCATGGCCCTCGCGCTGGGAAGCAGTCCCGCGCTCGCCGAGTCTCCGCCCGCACCAATCACGAAGGCCGCGCCGCTGACCCAGTTGGTCGACGCGGTGAACATTCCTTATCAGCGCTTCACTCTGCCCAACGGCCTGACTGTGCTGGTCAACACCGACCGCAAGGCCCCGGTCGTGTCCGTTTCGGTGTGGTACGGGGTCGGATCGAAGAACGAACCGAAGGGCAAGACCGGCTTCGCCCACCTGTTCGAGCACCTGATGTTCAACGGATCGGAAAATGCGCCCGGTGATTTCTTCGAGCCACTGCAACAGATCGGCGCCACCGACGTCAACGGCACAACCTGGTTCGATCGCACCAACTATTTCGAAACCGTGCCCACCGGCGCGCTTGATCTGACGCTGATGCTGGAGAGTGACCGGATGGGCCATCTGCTCGGTGCGGTTACCCAGCAGAAGCTCGATAACCAGCGCGCGGTGGTTCAGAACGAGAAACGCCAGGGCGACAACCGCCCCTACGGCATGGTTGAATATGAACAGCTCGAAAACCTTTACCCCACCGGGCATCCCTATCACCATTCGACCATCGGCTCGATGGTCGACCTCGATTCCGCTTCGCTCGACGACGTGAAGGGCTGGTTCCGTGATCACTACGGTCCGAACAATTCGATCCTCGTCCTTTCGGGCGATATCGACCTGCCGACCGCCAAGGCCAAGGTCGCCAAGTGGTTTGGCGAAATCCCCGCCGGGCCGAAGGTTCAGCCCGTATCCGCCCCGGTTCCAACCCTCCCCGCCCCACTCAGCAAAACGATCAAGGACCAGGTTTCGACCACCCGTATCTACCGGATGTGGGCGATCCCCGGTCTCGACAGCCCGGATCACCTGCCGCTCGAAATGGCCGCGTCGGTTCTTGGGGGCCTCGCCAGTTCGCGGCTTGATGATGCCATGGTGCGCCAGAGCCAAGATGCCGTATCGGTTTCCGCCAGTGCCGAAACGTTCGCCCAGGCAGGGCAACTTGTCGTCTTTGCCGACGTCAAACCCGGCAAGGATCCCACCGCTGTCGCCAAGGCGCTCGACGCGCAGATCGCCAAATTCGTCACGGAAGGACCAACAACGGACGAGTTGCAGCGTGCCGCCACCAGCTTTGCCGTGGGCGAGATCCGCACGCTCGAGCAGACCGGCGGGTTCGGTGGGAAGGCGCCGACGCTTGCCGAGGGGCTGCTCTATTCGGGCGATCCCACCGAATACAGGAAAACGCTGCAACGTGCGGCCAAGCTCACTCCGGCCGAAGTGCGCGCAGCAGCGAAGAAGTGGATGTCGCGGCCGGTCTTTGCCCTGACGGTCGAGCCAGGCAAGCGCGCAGAGGGCGGCGAGGCGCGCGGCGGATTTGCCGTGCCCCCCACCCCCGGTTCGGGTGCCGCAGGTCCGGCGTGGTACAACAATCCAGCGCTGGCCAGTCAGGCCGGGGCCGCAGTTGCCCCGGCGACCAAACCCGATCGTTCGAAGCTCCCCGAAGTTGGGCAACTGACCGCTCTCGACTTTCCGGCGATTGAACGGGCAACCCTTACCAACGGAATGAAGATCTACTTCGCCCGCCGGACCGCGGTGCCGACCGTAACCGTGCGGATCAGCTTCGATGCGGGCAGCGGGGCCGATCCCAAGGACGCGCTGGGCACCCAGTCGCTGTTGCTGCAACTGATGGATCAGGGCACGACGACGCTCAATTCGACCGAGCTGGCGCGCGCGCGCGAACGCCTTGGCGTCGCCATCCACGGCATGGCCGATGTCGATACCACCAGCTTCCAGATGGATGCGGTGACGCCGAATCTGGCGCCGTCGCTGGCGCTGCTTTCCGATTACATCCTGCGCCCCGCGCTTGATCCCAAAGAGCTTGAGCGGATGCGCGCGCAACAGCTCACCGCGATCGCCAATGAATTCAATAGCCCGGGGGCTCTCGCCGGGCGGGTACTGATGCCGGCGCTTTATGGCACCGGCCATCCCTACGGCAACCCGCCGTCAGGAAGTGGCGACCCCAAGGTGGTCAAGGCGCTGACGCGTGACCAGCTTGTCAAGTTCCACGCCCGCTGGTTCCGCCCCGACACTGCCAAGATATTCGTCGTCGGCGACACTACGCTGGCAGCGGTGACGCGCCTGCTCGAAGCCAATTTCGGCAGATGGAAGGCGCCGCGCATGGTGCCCCCGGTGAAGGACTATTCCGCGCCGATCCCTGCCCTGTCCCAACGGATCATTCTGGTTGACCGGCCCGGCGCGCCGCAGTCGATGATCTATGCCGGACGGGTGCTTGGCCTCAGGGGCAGCGATGACCAGTTGCCGCTGCAATCGGCCAACGACGTACTCGGCGGTAATTTCCTTGGCCGCATCAACACCGACCTGCGCGAAACGAAGGGCTGGTCATACGGTGCCTATTCGATGATCTCGCAGCCGCTCGACCGGGAGACTTTCCGCGTCCAGGCCCCGGTACAATCGGACAAGACCGGCGAGTCGATCGTGGAAATCCGCAAGCAGATCGGCGAATTTCTCACCACGAAAGGCGTAACGCCCGAGGAACTGAAGTGGACCACCAACGGTTCGATCCGCGAATTGCCGGGCAGCTTTGAAACAAGCGATGCGGTGCTTGGCGGGATCGCTTCGATCGTCAAGTTGGGTCGGCCGGACAATTTCTACGGGACGCTTGCCTCGCGATACGGCGCCATGACCGTTACGCAGCTCGATCAGGCCGCGCGTGCCCAGCTTGGCGACGGCTCTCTGGTCTATGTGGTAGTCGGCGATGCGGCCAAGGTCCGTCCCCAGCTTGAGCCACTCGGCTTGCCGATCGAAGTCGCGAACCCGGTTGACACCGGCGCGGCGACGGGCGAGTGATGCAGCTAACTTACCTTGTTGTAAGTTGCCGTTTCATGTGAATTGAGG
>JAGWUU010000247.1 GCA_028868335.1 Sphingomonadales bacterium
TCTATATGGGCAAGGCAGCGGCGGAAGAAGTCTCGCGGATGCTGCGCAAGGCTGGATTGCCTGCCCATACCCCGGTTACCGTCATCGAGAGCGCCAGCCTGCCGGGCGAGCGGCACATTGCCACCCGGCTGGACCTTCTGCCACTGGCAGCACAAGCGCTTGGCGACGGGCCCGTCCTCTTGCTGATCGGAGAAGCCATGCGTCCGCTGTCGCCACAATCGGGCGACCGCCACAAGGATCACGCAATGGCCTTGCCTTGCCCCGGCACTGAGAGGCAAATCAGCGTGGAAACGATGGCACCCACCGTCAATTGCCAGGGGAACGCCAGCTTGCCGACCAGCCCACCAAAGCCCAGCGCTCCGGCGACATAGGGCTGCAATGCAAGCACAGTCAGGAACCCTGCGGCCAGCGCGACGATCACCGATCCGGTGCTGCCTCGTGTAGTGAACAGCGCCGTAAAATAAACGCCAAGCAACCCGGCATAGGCAAAGACCATCACTTGCAGCGCGAACTCCAGCAAAGGCATGTCGCTGCTGCGCTGCCAGTAGAAGCTGGCCACCGCCATCGCGAACATGGCCAGCCCCGCCACTGCCATGCCCCAGCGCCCCGCCACGACATAATGTCGCTCCGTCAGTTGTGCGCGCCGTTCCCGCCACGGTCGATAGAAGTCCTGTACCATTACCGAGGACATGGCGTTGAGCGCCGAATTGGTCGTCGCGATGGCAGCGGCGAATACCCCGCACGTCACCAGCCCACGCAGCCCGGATGGCAGTTGGGTCAGGATATAGTGCATGAACACATTGATCGATTGCCCCTTGAACGCACTCTCCGCCGCCAAAGCCTGCCCGCCCATCAGTTCGGGCCGCTGGTAAACGACATGAAGCAGCAGGCCGATACTGATGAACACCCAGACTACCGGCACTGTCGCAACCAGCGACAGGATCAGCCCGCGCGCGCCGGTTCGCGCATCGGGCGAAGCCAGCAGGCGCTGGGTGACGTCCTGGTCGGTGCCGGTGCTGGCGATGAACAGCAGAGTCAGCCCGACCAGAATCGCCGGAAGGGAGAAAGGCTTCGACAGGTCGAACGAAGGATCGATAAGGCGCAGCTTGTCGACGCCGCCTGGTGCATGGCGCAGCCCGTCGATCACCGCCTCGGTCGGCGCCGGAATCGAGGTCCACAGCCACGCCAGCACTGCCACCGCCGCCCCGAGGTAGATCGTGAACTGGATGAGGTCATTGAGCAGGACCGATCGCAATCCGCCCGCGAAGGTGAACAGGAAGGCCGCGATCATGATCAGCGCGGCAGACAGGACGATCCCCTGGGCATCAACGCTGGCGAAGATCACCATCGACAGGGCTATGGCCGCCAGATAGACGCGCGCGCGCCCGGCAAAGACCCGCCCGACCAGGAACATTCCCCCGGCCCAGCGCATCGCGCTGGCATCGAAGCGGCGTTCGAGAAGCTCGTAAACGGTGGTCGCGCCGATCGCGTAGTAGCGGGGGATCATGAAACGCGCGACAACCAGCGCACCGATCAATCCACCCAGATTTCCCGCAAGATAGGTGTAGTCGCTGCGATAGCCATAGTCCGGCCCACCGATGAAGGTCGCCGCGCTCTGCGTCGCGGAGAGAACCGAGATCGCCGCCAGCCAGCTGGGCACCTTGCCCCCGGCGAGGAAATAATCGCGCGCTGTCTGTCCGCCGCGCGGCCGGAACAGCCACCCGCCCGCGAACAACACCGCGATGTAAAGCCCCAGGACAAGCCAGTCGAGCGGGGCGAAGGACGAATGCATGAACCGGGAGTGGCAACAATTTCAGGCGCTGGCAACCGCGTGGCGCCAGCGCCTCGCCTCAGATTCCCGCAAGCGGCCCTTCATCGGCCGGGCCAACCGTCCAGGTCTGACCCTTGGCGAGCAGCTTCCTGAGATCGGTATTCTTGCCTTCGCGCGCCTTGGCGTCCTGGCCCAGCACCGCTTCCTCATAGGTCGGGCGTGGATCATCATAGAGCACGCCAAGCGCCATCGGGAAGGGCCCGAACGACATCTCAACGAGCATATGCGCGATCGAACGGTTGGTAACGTCATGGACGATCACCCCCGCCGCCTGCCAGTCCCCATCGGCGACATCGACGACCTTGAGCGTCAGCGCCTCGGCATCGAGCGCGATGCCCTTTTCACCCTTGGCGAACAGCATGGGCTCGCCATTTTTGAGCCAGAGTTGACGGTCTTCGGCCCCCTTGGGCGCGGCAAAATCCTCGAAACGATCTTTGTTATAGACGATACAATTCTGGAATATCTCGATAAATGCTGCACCACGATGGGCGTGAGCGGCTTTCAGAACGCTGGGCAATTCCTTCGAAACGTCGAAGCCGCGGGCGATAAACCGCGCGCCCGATCCCAGCGCGAAGGCGCAGGGCAGCGCGGGCCGGTCGACCGAGCCAAGCGGCGTAGTCGGGCTGGTCGTGCCGACCCTGCTGGTCGGCGAGTATTGCCCCTTGGTGAGGCCGTAGATCTCGTTGTTGAACAGCATGATCTGGCAATTGAGGTTGCGCCGGATCAGATGCATCGTGTGATTGCCACCGATGCTCATCCCGTCGCCATCGCCGGTCACCAGCCAGATGTCGAGTTCAGGGTTGCTGAGCTTGATCCCCGTCGCCACCGCAGGCGCGCGGCCGTGGATGGTGTGGAAGCCATAGCTCGCCATGTAATAGGGGAAGCGGCTGGAGCAGCCGATCCCGCTGACGAACACGGTATTGGCCGGGTTGGCGCCGATTTCGGGCAAGGTGCGCTGCACCGCCTTGAGGATCGCATAGTCCCCGCAGCCGGGGCACCAGCGGACTTCCTGGTCCGATTCCCAGTCCTTGAGGGTGGTGGTGATGGGGGTCATGTCGTTCATCGAAGTTCTCCGTCATCCCCGCGAAGGCGGGGATCGGTGGCCCGGTTCAACCAAGGTCGCAGTGCTGCGGCCAGCGGTCCCCGCCTTCGCGGGGACGACGAACCGGGCTTGTTCATGCCAAAGCCCCTTCGATCGCGGCCTCAATTTCGGCGATGGTGAACGGCTGGCCGCTCACCTTGTTCAGCGGGCGGGCATCGACCAGGAACTGGTCGCGCAGCACGGTCTTGAATTGGCCGGTGTTCATTTCGGGGACGAGGATCTTCTCGTAACCCCTCAAAAGATCGCCAAGATTCTCCGGCAGCGGCCAGATGTGACGGACGTGAACGTGGCTGACGTCAAGCCCACGGCTGCGCGCCTTGCGCACCGCCTGGTGGATCGGACCGAAGGTGCTGCCCCAGCCAACCACGGCAAGCTTGCCGCTGGTGTTGCCAAGGCATACGTCCTGCGCGGGGATGCCCTTGGCGACGCCGTCGACCTTGGCCTTGCGCGCGTCGGTCATCGCCTGGTGCGCGGCGGGGCTGTAGTCGAGATTGCCGGTGCCGGGGTTCTTTTCGATCCCGCCGATGCGGTGCATCAGCCCCGGAGTGCCGGGCTTGATCCACGGGCGCGCGCCCTTGGCGTCGCGGGCATAGGGCAGCAAGGTCCCGTCCGGCCCATTGGGCGCGTCGAGGAACTTGACCGGGAACGGCGCAAACGAGTCCGGATCGGGCACTGACCATGGCTCGGCCGCGTTGGCGATGTAGCCATCGGTCAGCAGGATCACCGGGGTCATGTACTGGGTGGCGATGCGGCACGCTTCGATCGCGCATTCGAAGGCATCGCCCGGGCTGCGCGCGGCGATCACCGGCATCGGCGTATCGCCGTTGCGGCCATAGACCGCTTGATAGAGGTCGCTCTGCTCGGTCTTGGTCGGCAGGCCGGTCGACGGCCCGCCGCGCTGCGAATTGACGATCACCAGCGGCAGCTCGGTCATCACCGCCAAGCCCATCGCTTCACCCTTGAGCGCGATGCCCGGTCCCGACGACGAGGTGACGCCCAGATGCCCGGCGTAGCTTGCGCCAATGGCAGAGGCGATCGCAGCGATCTCATCCTCGGCCTGGAAGGTGGTGACGCCGAATTCCTTCATGCCGGTCAGGTAATGAAGGATCGAGCTGGCGGGCGTGATCGGATAGCCGCCGAAGAACATCGGCAGACGGGCAAGCTGCGCGCCCGCGACAAGGCCAAGCGCCACGGCTTCCGCCCCGGTGATCGTCCGGTACAGCCCCGCCGGGGTAGCCACCGCATCGATATGCTGCTTGTGAAGCTGTCCGCCCAGTTCCGCCGTCTCGCCATAGGCGTGACCGGCGTTAAGCGCGGCGATGTTGGCTTCGGCCAGAACCGGGTTCTTGCGGAACTTGCCGTTGAGCCAGTCGATCAGCGGTTGCCGGTCGCGGTCGAACATCCACAGCGCCAGCCCCAGCGTCCACATATTCTTGCAGCGCAGCGCTTCCTTGTTGCCAAGGCCAAACGGCTTGACCGACTCCAGCGTCAATGCGCTGATATCGAAGGCCAGCACGTTCCACTTGGCAAGGCTGCCGTCCTCGACCGGATTGCTCTCGTACTTCGCCTTTTCGAGGTTGCGCTTGGTGAACTCGCC
>JAGWUU010000015.1 GCA_028868335.1 Sphingomonadales bacterium
TTCGCCGCGATCCGTTCGCGCGTTTCGTAAACGTCGAAGCTCATCCGGTCGAGTTCCTGGAGCAGATCGTTGGGAAACTCGATGTCGGCCTTGTCGATCTCGTCGATCAGCAGCACAGGAAGTTGGGGCGAGGTGAAGGCTTCCCACAGCTTGCCCTTCTTGATGTAGTTGGCGATGTCGTGGACCCGCTCGTCGCCAAGCTGGCCGTCGCGCAGGCGGGCGACCGCGTCATACTCGTAGAGGCCCTGCTGCGCCTTGGTGGTCGACTTCACGTTCCACTCAATCAGCGGGGCATTGACCGCCTTGGCGATCTCGTGCGCCAGCACGGTCTTGCCGGTGCCGGGCTCACCCTTGACCAGCAGCGGGCGGCGCAGCAGCACCGCGGCGTTGACCGCCACCTTGAGATCGTCGGTCGCGACATAGTTGCTGGTGCCTTCGAAACGCATGAGGACTCCCCGAGTCATTTAACTGTCCGATTAAGTCGGATAGGGTAGGGCACCGTTTCGCGCAAGCGTTGCGATGCGAAACCGGTCTGACGAAGAGCCATCGAAACGCGACCCGATTCAAACCAACCGCTTGCCGTAGCGGCACCTAATTCGCGCGTTGGTGGTGACGATGCGGAAAATGCTCTGCGGCTGGCGGTGCCAGATGCCGTGATGGCCGGATCCCGGTCAGCTAACGCATTCCCTTTCGTGCGAATTTGATCTGATGCGAGCCGGTATTGACGCCGATCAAGGCGGACAACTGAAAATGCGAGTTGGATGCGTTTACCGGAAAGCCGTGAGAAAACCGGAGGTCTGGCCAACCGTGCATTGGGGTGCATGGGGGTAGTTTAGGAGCCGAACATGCGAACATCGCGCATATCAACATCTCCGCCCGAACGGTCTGTCCGACTGAATGCAAAGCAGTTGGGGCGGGCTCTGCCAATTTGCATACCCGCTGGCATGGCCGCGGCGATATTGTTCTTTGGAGCGCATTCCGCGAAGGCGGTGCCGGCATTCGCCGAACAAACCGGACTGGCCTGCCAGGCGTGCCACGTTGGCGGATTTGGGCCGCTACTCACGCCGCTCGGTCGGGATTTCAAATTGAACGGCTACACCATGCGTTCGAAGGGGTTCAACAATCCTCTTTCGGCCATGGCGGTCGCTTCATACACCCACACCAACAAGGATCAGGTGCCGCCGCCCGATGGGGCGTCGCACGTCAACGACAACATTTCCCTCGATCAGGCCAGCCTGTTCGTCGCGGGAGGGATTGGCCAGCATTTTGGCGGCTTTGCCCAGATTACCTATGATGGTGTCGGCAAGTCGTGGTCGTGGGACAATCTTGATCTTCGCGCAGTCACCAAGGGCCACGTCTTCGGTCAGGATGCGGTATTCGGCCTGACGCTGAACAACTCGCCAACGGTCCAGGATGCCTGGAACACCACCCCGGCCTGGGGCTTCCCCTATACCAGTACAGCCGTGTCGGGCACGCCGGGCGCTGCTCCGCTGATTGACGGTGGATTGGCCCTGAACACGTTGGGTCTGAGTGCCTACACCTGGATCGGGCAGAAGTACTATGTCGAAGCTGGGGCCTACACCAGTCCTGCGGCAGGTACGCTGAACTGGCTGGGTGCCGATCCCCTGTCGCCGGGCAACATCCATGGACTGGCTCCCTATGGCCGGATCGCCTGGCAAGGTCGGCTTGCTGGCGGCAGCATGGAACTGGGCGCCTTCGCGCTCAAGGCCAGGATTTACCCCCAGCGCGACAATTCTGCATCGCTGACTGACCACTACACTGATGTCGGCGTTGATGCTTCGTGGCAAAAGCCGACCGGAGCAGGCAATGTCATTGCAGTGCAAGCGCGGTATATCCATGAATCGAGTGATTTGCAGGCCAGTTGCGAATTGGGGCTGATCGGGCCGGGAGGCGATCCGGCCTGCGCCAAGACCCATCTCAACGAGCTGCGCGGCGACGTCAGCTACAGCTGGCACAACAAGATCGGTGCTACCGTAGGTGCGTTCTCGATCACCGGTGACAGCAACTCGAACCTGTTCGGCGGACCGAATGCCAGCCCCGACAGCAACGGTGTGATGGCGCAAGTTGACTATACTCCGTGGGGTGCGGGCAACTCACCCCTTGGACAACGGGTCAATGTGCGGGTCGGCGTGCAATATACCGCTTACGGGAAATTTGACGGAGCCGGCCAGAATTATGATGGTGCCGGAGCCAACGCTTCTGACAACAATGCAGTGAGGGTATTCACATGGATCGCTTTCTGAAAACGCTGCTCATAGTCGGCCTTGCGACGGGACTGTCTGCTACCCCGGCCATTGCCGGCAATGCCGCCAATGGATCGAAGGTTTTCACCAACCAGTGTGCGGCATGCCATGGCAATCGAGCCAATTCACCGCAAGCTGTAGGGCCGCGCTTGTTTGGCATTGTTGGCAGGCATGCCGGGACGTCTTCAGGCTTCACCTATTCCCCTGCAATGAAGGGCGCCGGTTTGACCTGGTCCCAGGACGAGTTGAAGATCTACCTCGCCAACCCCGGCAAGGTCGTTCACGGAACGAAGATGCCGTACGCCGGACTGCACAACGCTGGGCAGCTCGACGATCTGATCGCCTATCTGGCCAGTCTGCGCTGATGGAATCGGGGGTGACCGGCAACCGGTCACCCCCGTTCATCAAGCGTCGATCAGTTCCGGATCCAGTTCCCCCGCGCGGTTCTGGATGAACATGAAGCGGTGTTCGGGGTTCTTGCCCATCAAGCGATCGACCAGGTCCTTCACCGCCGCCCGCCCCTCATATTCCGGCGGAAGAGTGATGCGGATCAGGCCGCGGGTTGCAGGGCTCATGGTGGTTTCGCGCAGTTGCTGCGGGTTCATTTCACCGAGGCCCTTGAAACGGCCGACCTCGACCTTCTTGCCCTTGAACACCGTCGCTTCCAGCTCGGCGCGGTGGGCGTCGTCGCGGGCATAGGCGCTCTCCTTGCCCGCTGTCAGCCGGTAAAGCGGCGGCTGGGCGAGGTAGAGGTGCCCGCGCCTCACGATCTCAGGCATTTCCTGGAAAAAGAAGGTCATCAACAACGTGGCGATATGCGCCCCATCGACGTCCGCGTCGGTCATGATGATGATCCGGTCGTAACGCAGGTTGTCTGGGTTGCAGTCCTTGCGCATCCCGCATCCAAGCGCGAGCCCAAGATCACCGATTTCGGTATTGGCGCGGATCTTGTCCGCCGTCGCGCTGGCGACGTTGAGGATCTTGCCGCGGATTGGCAGGATCGCCTGGGTCTTGCGGTCGCGCGCCTGCTTGGCGCTGCCGCCCGCGCTATCACCTTCGACGATGAACAGCTCGGTTTCGGCGTCGGTTTCACCTGAGCAATCGGTCAGCTTGCCGGGTAGCCGCAGTTTGCGAGCGTTGGTTGCGGTCTTGCGCTTGACCTCGCGCTCGGCCTTGCGGCGCAGGCGCTCGTCCATCCGCTCCATGATATGCCCGAGCAGCGCCTTGCCCCGCTCCATATTGTCGGCAAGGAAATGGTCGAAGTGGTCGCGCACCGCATTTTCGACCAGACGCGCCGCCTCGGGACTGGTCAGGCGGTCCTTGGTCTGGCTTTGAAATTGGGGGTCGCGGACAAAGACCGAAAGCATCACCTCGCTGAACGTGATGACGTCCTCGGGCGCGATGTCCTTGGCCTTCTTCTGGCCGATCAGATCGCCAAAAGCGCGGATACCCTTGGTCAATGCCGCGCGCAGGCCCTGTTCGTGCGTGCCGCCGTCAGGAGTGGCAATGGTGTTGCAGTAGAACGAATAGGCCCCGTCCGACCACAGTGGCCAGGCGATCGCCCATTCGACCCGCCCCTGTTCTTCGCCGGGAAAATCCTGCGATCCCGCAAAGAATTGGGTGGTGACGCATTCGCGTACGCCTATTTGCTCCTTGAGGTGATCGGCAAGCCCGCCGGGGAACTGGAACACGGCTTCGGCCGGAACGTCCTCGCTGGCGAGGGCGGGGGAGCATTTCCAGCGGATTTCCACCCCGGCAAAAAGGTAGGCCTTGGACCGCACCAGTTTGAACAGCCGGGCAGGTTTGAACTTTGCATCGACGCCGAAGATCTCGGTATCGGGGACGAAGGCGACACTGGTTCCGCGCCGGTTCGGCGTGCCGCCAAGATGCTGGAGCGGCCCGAGCGTTTCGCCGCGTGAGAACTCCTGCGCGTACAATTCCTTGTTCCGCGCCACCTCAACCCGGGTGAGTGTTGAAAGCGCGTTGACCACGCTGATCCCGACCCCGTGCAGGCCGCCCGAGGTGGCGTAGGCCTTGCCCGAGAATTTGCCGCCGGAATGGAGCGTCGAGAGGATCACTTCCAGCGCCGACTTGCCGGGATAGCGGGGGTGTTCATCCACTGGGATGCCCCGGCCATTGTCGACTATGGTAAGGCGGCCGGGCGCGCCGTCCACCTCCTCTAGCAAGACCTCGATGCGGTTGGCGTGACCCGCAACAGCCTCGTCCATCGCGTTGTCGAGCACTTCAGCGGCGAGGTGATGCAATGCGCGCTCATCGGTGCCGCCGATATACATGCCCGGACGGCGGCGCACGGGTTCAAGCCCCTCAAGCACCTCGATTGCGGAGCCATCGTAGGTATCGCCGCTGCTGGCGGGGAGCTTGTCAAACAGGTCATCGGACATACACTACGCTATAGAACGGCGCGATTCCGCCGCGCAAGCAGTGTCGCTATGTTATCGTCAGTCGGTAAACTTGTCAGGAGCCGCGCTGACCACGACCACACCAGTCCCGCGTGCCTCACGCACTTCCAGGCTGCGCTGTATCTCGCCGGCCGCATCGAAGCGGAAGGGCCCATCAAGACCGAGAAATCCTCCCTGGTCCGTCAGACGTGCGACCGGGAAAGGATTGCCGACGCGCCAATCACGAGCAATCCGGACCGTCAGCAAGACGCTGTCGTACCCCAGTGTGGCAAGCCTGTAGGGAGCAGTTCCGAAACGTGTCTTGTAGCTATCGGCGAACTGGCGAAAACGGGCATCGGAAACCGCTGAAAACAGCGCCCCGCGCAACGCTGCCGTTTTGGCGATGGCGCTTTCGCCACTCCACAATTCTGTACCAAGCAGTCGCGGCGAAGTTGCCCCGGCAGCCTTGAGCCGTGGCGCCGCAAGCACCGCGAAGCGCGAGCCGTCGGCAATCAGCACCGCGTCGAACGACCCGCGTGAACGCAGCCGTTGTGCTGCGCTCACAATCGAGGTGTTCGAGCGGTCATAAGTCACGCTTGCGATCAATGAGCCGCCGTTCGCCTTGATCGCAGCCGCGAAGGCATCGCTGGCGCGACTTCCATAGTCACCGCTGGGCGCAAGCAGTCCGAAGCGCGAGGCACCGTGGCCGCGCGCATAGGAAACGGTACGGCGGATCGAATTGTCAGGGGTCGTCCCCATGACGAATACGTCACGCGATGCGAGGGTGGCATCGCTGCTATAGGCAATCAAGGGAATGTGCGCGCCATGCGCGACCGCGGCGACCGCCCGAACTTCCTCTCCTTGGACCGGGCCAAGAAACAGCTTGTTGCCGTCAATCAACGCCCGGTTTGCAGCGGCGGTCGGATCATCCGACGTGTCGTAGGTGGTGATGCGGATCGACTTTGCGTTTGTGTCGAGCAACGCCATGGTCGTGGCATTGGCGATAGCCTGGCCTACCGCGGCATTTGGTCCGCTCAACGGAACGAGCAGCGCGACGCGGTGACGTTGCTGGTCGCCAGGAAGGTTGCCTTGGGGCGGAGGCGGGGGTGGAACGGTCGGCCCAGCGGGTATGACCTTGCACCCGGCAAGCAGAAGAGCGGTTGCGGCGACAACGAAATGGCGCCGATCGATGCGACCTACGAACATGGCTTGTAGCTCTCCCTCGCGCGGTCCATGGGGGAGGAATATGGACGCTCTACTTTCTGCCGGTCTCTATATAGTTGCAACGCCGATTGGCAATCTGGGCGACATGACACCGCGCGGGGCAGAGATACTACGTGGCGTGGCTGCGATAGCCTGTGAGGATACACGGGTAACTGGCAAACTGTTGCATCACCTGGGCATCAAGGCGAGGATGATCCGGTACGATGACCATGCCGGCGACAATGCGCGTGACGGTCTCCTCGCGTTGGCGGCAAAACAGGCGGTCGCGCTGGTCAGCGACGCCGGCACTCCGCTGATCTCCGATCCGGGCTACAAGCTGGTCCGTGAAGCGCGGGCGAGAGGAATTCCGGTGACAAGCTTGCCGGGGGCGAGTGCAGCAATTGTTGCGCTCACGCTTTCGGGGCTGCCCTGCGACCGCTTCCTCTTTGCGGGATTTCTGCCCAGCAAGGACAAGGCGCGGCGGGACGCGCTTGCTGCGCTGCAAGCGGTTCCGACCACCCTGATATTCTATGAAACCTCCCCGCGATTGACCGACGCTCTGGCGGCTATCGGTGAGGTGCTGCCCGGCCGCGAAGTGGCAGTTGCCCGCGAGTTGACGAAGACATTCGAGGAATGCCGGACAGGCTCGCCGACTGACCTGATCGCGCACTACACCGCGCACCCCCCGAAGGGCGAAATCGTACTCATCGTCGCGCCGTCGACAAATGAGACGACTGGCGAGGTTGATGCCGATGCATTGTTGCGCGCTGCACTGGCGACGCAAAAGCCCTCCCAGGCTGCGGCTGAGGTGGCGCGCGTAACCGGTATGGATCGCAAGGCGCTCTATGTCCGCGCGCTGGAATTGAAGTGAAGACCCGCGCCGAACGTGAGGCACAGGGTCGGCGTGGCGAAAGACTTGCCGCGTGGTATTTGCAGATCAAGGGTTGGCACATCGTCGGTCGGAGGATCAAGACACCCCGCGGCGAGGTCGACATCGTTGCGCGGCGAGGGCGAACCGTCGCTTTCATCGAAGTAAAATGGCGCGCTTCTGCTGCCGAACGCGATGAAGCGATCGATCACTGGCGCCTGCGGCGGGTAGTAGCGGCGGCCGAAGCCTTGACGTCACGCTTTGTCCGCGACGGCGATGAGCCGCGCATCGACGTGCTGCTGCTTGCGCCCAGGCATCTGCCGCGCCACATCGTCAACGCCACCCTGGCCTGATCTCGGAGTTCGCCATCCCATGTCTTTGTCCGTCGCGGTCCAGATGGATCCAATCGAAACGATCAACCTGGCCGGAGATTCGAGCTTCGCGCTGATGCTGGCGGCGCAGGCGCGCGGGCACACGGTCTATCATTATGATGTGAAGACGCTCGCCTACGATTGCGGACGACTGACTGCCTGGGCGGCGCCGGTGACGGTACAGCGGGTCGAAGGCGCCCATTTCGTGCGCGGAGAGCATCGGACGATCGATCTCGTCAGGGATGTGAACGTTGTTTTGATGAGGCAGGACCCGCCGTTCGACCTGTCCTACATCACCGCCACCCACCTGCTCGAGCGGCTGGAAGGGCAAACCCTTGTGGTCAACGATCCGGCAAGCGTGCGCAACGCGCCGGAAAAAGTCTTTGTGCTCGACTTCGCCGAGTACATGCCACCAACGCTGATCGCACGTCGGATCGAGGATGTCCGCGCGTTCCATGCACGCTATCCGGGCGATCTTGTCATGAAGCCGCTCCACGGCAACGGTGGCAAGGCGGTGGTACGCATCCCGGCGGACGGATCGAACCTTGGTGCGCTGATCGAACTGTTCGACAATGCCTGGGTCGAACCGCATATGTTCCAGCCCTTCCTTCCGGAGATCAGTGAAGGTGACAAGCGTATCGTCCTGGTCGATGGCGAAGTGGCAGGGGCGATCAACCGCCGTCCTGGCGCGGGGGAGTTTCGCTCGAACCTTGCGGCAGGCGGCTATGCCGAGCCGACGACGCTCAATGCGCGCGAGGAGGAAATCTGCGCGGCTCTGGGTCCGGCCTTGAAGGAACGTGGCCTGGTCTTTGTCGGAATAGATGTGATCGGCGGCAAGTGGCTGACCGAGATCAACGTCACCTCGCCAACCGGCATCCTGGCGATCGACAGATTCAACGGCACCGACACGCCAGCGCTAATCTGGGAAGCGATCGAACGTCGGCATGCAGCAATGTTGGCTGGTCGTTAGGACGGCTTCTCATCCCGCGCGCTTGGGGGGGCTGGCGAGACGGGCCAACACGGCAATCCGGAAGAACTGGCACAAGGCGCGCCCAGCGCCTATCTGCCCGGCTCATGGATCACTGGATTATCAATCTGATCGAGCAGGGCGGCTATTGGGGCATCGCGCTGCTGATGGTCATCGAAAATGTCTTCCCGCCCATCCCCAGTGAGTTGATCATGGGCGTGGGAGGAATTGCCGTGGCGCGCGGAACAATGCAGTTCTGGCCGCTCCTGCTGGTCGGAACGATGGGATCAACTGCAGGCAATTACGTCTGGTTCCTCGCCGGTGACCGGCTAGGCTACCGACGGTTGGAGCCCCTGGTCCATCGCCACGGGCGCTGGCTTACCCTGACGTGGCGCGATGTGGAAAGCGCGACCGCCTTCTTTCAACGTCATGGCCAATGGATCGTCTTTGCCATGCGCTTTTCGCCGTTCCTGCGAACGATGATCTCGCTTCCCGCAGGGCTGGCGCACATGAGGCACTGGAAGTTCCTCGCCTTCACTTTCGCTGGCGCGGCAGTTTGGAATGCGCTGCTCATCGTCGGGGGGCATTGGCTGGCCGGCTACCTGGCAACGATGAACAACGTAATCGGCCCAATAATCGGCGCCATGATGGCGTTGGCGGTGTTGGCATGGCTGTGGCGAGTTTGGCGGTGGAGGGACCAGGGTTAAGACAGGCTCGGCTTCGGCCAGGTCTGCTTAAGTCTGCGTGCCTCGCAGATCTCACTGCTCGCGCGGATGTGCATTCCGATACACGTCAAGCAGCGTTGCCGCATCCACCCTGGTGTATATCTGAGTCGAGCCAAGGCTGGCGTGACCCAACAGTTCCTGCAAACTGCGCAAATCCGCGCCAGCGCCCAATAGGTGCGTCGCGAAGGAGTGGCGCAGCGCGTGCGGGGTCGCGCTGGCGGGCAGGCCAAGCGCAACGCGAGCTCGGGCCACGGCCTTCTGCACCATGCCCTGTGATAGCAATCCGCCCTTGGCTCCGCGAAAAAGCGCCGCATCCCGGGTCAGGGGCCAGGGGCATTTGGCGGCGTAGTCTGCCACCGCATCACGAACCAGCGGCAGAATCGGGACCACCCGCTGCTTCGCGCCCTTGCCAGTCACCGTCATGGTTTCCCCAATCGGCAACACGCCGCCGGACAACGACAGCGCCTCGGCAATCCGCATTCCTGCACCGTAGAGCAGCAGCAGCACTGCGCGGTCGCGCGCGCCGATCCATTCCTCGGAGGCATCCTGTTCGACCATCACGGCAAGGTTGACCGCCTCGTCCGGTGTCACTGGACGCGGAATGCCCTTCTTCACCCGCGGCCCACGCATCCGGGGCGGTGCGGGATCGGCATGACCGACCTGCTCGCGAGCAAAGGCAATCAGGCCCTTGAGCGCCGACAGTTCGCGGGCAGCCGATGCATTGGTCAGCCCCTCGGCCCGGCGCCGGGCTAGCTGCGCGCGCAACGTGCCCGCGTCGATTCGCGCCAGCGTCTGCCAATTCGGATCGCCCAGCGAATCCAGCAACCGCGCCGCTGTCGCGACGTAGGCCCGGACAGTGTGGGGAGAGCGGCGGCGGCTTTGCGCGAGAAAGTTGTGCCACGCTTCGAGAATAATCGTTCGGCTCAAGCGCCCAATCCCTCAGGTTCATCGAACCGGGTCGCGACGAGGTCCACCGGAACCAACTCGCCCAGCAAGGCATCGAGCAGTGGCATGCCCGCCCCGGTCACGCCGATCCTTTTCCCGTCAGCCCAGCACAACCCCTGCTGGCGATAGAAGGCAAGCTTGCCCTGGTCGCACAGTTCTGAAGACGCCAACCCGAAGCGCGAGCCAAGCACGCCGAGGTCGACCCCTTCCGCCAGTCGCAGCCCCATCAACAACGCCTCGCTGGCCTGTTCGCGATTGCCCAGGTTGCGCATTTCCGAAATACCGTGACCCTTGGTCGAAATCGCCTCCAACCAGTTCTCCGGCTTGCGGTGACGCACGGTCGCCATGCCGTTGCGGCGTCCATGCGCGCCGGGTCCGATCCCGCAGTAGTCGCCGTAGCGCCAGTAGGTCAGGTTGTGACGGCTTTCCTGTCCTGGCAGCGCATGATTGCTAACCTCATAAGCAGGAAGGCCAAGATTGCCGGTTATGTCCGCAGTCAGTGCAAAGAGATCGGCCGCGGAGTCGTCATCAAGCGGGGTGAATTGCCCGCGTCGGACCATGGTTTCGAACCGCGTCCCGGGCTCGATGGTGAGTTGGTAGAGCGACAGATGCGAAGTGCCGAGGCCAATGGCGCGCAGCAGATCAGCCTGCCATTGGTCGAGCGTTTGCTCCGGCAGGGCATAGATCAGATCGAAGCTAACGCGCCCAAAGTGCTTTTGGGCGACTTCAAGCGCCGCCAGCCCCTCAGCGCCATCGTGCAACCGGCCCAGAAAATCCAGCGTTCCATCGTCGAACGCCTGAAGCCCGAGCGAAGCCCGGTTGACCCCGGCGGAGGCAAGCGATGCGTAGTTCGCCGCCTCAACCGAGGATGGATTTCCTTCGAGCGTTATCTCGATCCCGTCAGCAAAGCCCCACAACCGCTCCGCCTCGCCGAGCAGGCGCTCCACCAACGTCGGCGGCATCAGCGACGGAGTACCGCCACCAAAGAATACGCTTTCCAGATTTTCTCCGCCCGCAGCTTCCGCTTCGTGCCGCATGTCGGCCAGAAGGGCGGTTTCCCATCGTGAATGGTCGACCTGATCGCGGACGTGGCTGTTGAAGTCGCAGTACGGACACTTGGCAAGGCAGAACGGCCAATGGATGTAGAGTGCGCGGGCCATGGCTTCCGCCCTAGCCGCCAAACTGCTCCGCGACCAGCTTGGCAAAGGCCGCGGCGCGGTGGCTGATGCGGTGTTTTTCGGCCGGATCGATCTCGGCAAAGGTCTGATCGCGACCCTGCGGCACGAAGACCGGATCATAGCCGAACCCCAGGGTCCCGCGCGGAGGCCAGGTGAGGGTGCCGTTGGCGCGCCCCTCATAGACGGCGCATTCCCCATCCGGCCAGGCGATCGCGAGGACGCAGGCGAAGTGCGCGGAGCGATCAACGTCATCGCCCTTTTCGCACAGCAGTCCTTCGACCTTGCCCATCGCCATGTACCAGTCACGGCCCGCCGCGCCTTCGAACCATTGCCGCTCTGCCCAGTCAGCAGTGTAAACCCCGGGTCGTTCCTCGAGCGCCGCAACGCATAGCCCCGAATCGTCGGCAAGGGCCGGCAGGCCGGATCCCTCAGCCGCCGCGTGGGCCTTGATCAAAGCATTCTCGATGAATGTCTTGCCGGTTTCCGCAGGTTCGGGGAGGCCCAACGCACCCGCCGAAACGCAGTTCAGCCCGAACGGTGCCAGCAGGGCAGAGATTTCCCTGAGCTTGCCAGCGTTGTGCGTAGCGATCACCAAGGTTT
Source organism: Sphingomonadales bacterium (assembly GCA_028868335.1). Lineage (GTDB taxonomy): Bacteria > Pseudomonadota > Alphaproteobacteria > Sphingomonadales > Sphingomonadaceae > Novosphingobium. The sequence continues at coordinate 11,521 of JAGWUU010000015.1, forward strand.
CCGGGCCGAGCCGGCGGGTCACTTGACCGCATCTCCCTGTGCAGTGAAGATCCGGTCACACCCGATCCTGGCAAGACGGAGCAGGCGCAGCAGCGCTTCTTCGTCATAGGTCGCGCCCTCGGCGGTTGCCTGGACCTCGGCGATCTGGCCGCCTTCGATCAGTACGAAGTTTGCATCGGCATCGGCGGACGAATCCTCGTCGTAGTCGAGATCAAGCACCGGAACGCCCTTGGCAATGCCGCAACTAACTGCCGCGACCTTGCGCGTCAGCGGGTCGTCGGTGATTGCGCCCGCGGCCATCAGCTTGTCGACCGCGATGCGCAGCGCCACCCATGCGCCAGAGATCGAGGCGGTGCGCGTGCCGCCATCGGCCTGGATCACGTCGCAATCGAGCGTGATCTGGCGTTCACCCAGCTTCCTGAGGTCGGTCACCGCACGAAGCGAACGGCCGATCAGACGCTGGATTTCCTGGGTCCGCCCGCTCTGCTTGCCCTTGGCTGCCTCACGGCTGCCGCGCGTATGGGTAGCGCGGGGCAGCATCGAATATTCCGCCGTCACCCAACCTTCACCCTTACCGCGAAGCCACGGCGGCAGGCGTTCCTCGACCGAGGCGGTGCAGATCACCTTGGTGTGGCCAAAGCTGACCAGTACCGATCCCTCGGCATGCTTGGTGTAGTGCGGTTCGAAAGCGATAGCGCGCATCTCGTCGGGCGCGCGGCCGGAAGGTCGCATGGGAATTCCTTTGCTGGTTTTGCTCGCGTTAGGCGCATTAGGCTTGAGCCTGCAAGCCTGAGCCCTAAATAGCTTGCAATGGCCTCGCTCCCGATCACCGAACTCAACGCCAGAGCGCGCGAGATATTCCGCCTCGTCGTGGAGGGCTATCTTGGAACCGGCCAGCCCGTAGGGTCCAGAACGCTGGCCGGGGCAGGGGGCTTGAACCTCTCGCCAGCTTCGATCCGTTCGGTTCTGCACGAGTTGGAAGGGCTTGGCCTGCTCGCAGCGCCGCACACCAGCGCCGGACGAATGCCAACTGAAGTCGGACTGCGGCTGTTTGTCGATGGCATGATGCAGGTGGCCGAGCCGACCGCGCAGGAGCGCGCTGCCATCGAGAGTCGCCTTGCCCAACCCGGCCCGATCGAAGCAGCCCTTACGGCGACCAGTGCCCTGTTGTCTGAACTTTCAGCGGCAGCCGGAGTGGTGATGGTGCCGCGTCGCGAGCCACGGCTGGCGCAGTTGCAACTAGTAGGGCTGGGCTCCGGGCAGGCGCTGGCGATTCTCGTCGGCGTGGATGGCAGCGTCGAGAACCGGGTTGTCGCCGTTCCTGGGGAACTTCCCGCCTCGGTGCTGGAACAGGCGTCGAACTACATCTCCGCACACCTTGGCGGGCGAACCCTGCCTGAAGCGATCAAGACCATCCGTGCCGACATCGCCGGCGGGCGGTCGGCACTCGATGCGGCGAGCCGCGACCTTGTAGAACGGGGCCTTGCCATCTGGAGCGAGGATGCGGCGCGCCGACCGGTCCTGATAGTGCGCGGCCAGGCCAATCTGCTCGACGAGGGCGCACTCAACGACCTCGAACGGGTGCGGCTGTTGCTCGACGATCTCGAAAACAAGCAATCCGTCGCCGAACTGCTCGATTCGGCGCGCGAAGCCGATGCCACCCGGATTTTCATCGGCGCCGAGAACCGCTTGTTCGCGCTTTCCGGCTCGTCGGTCATAGCCTCACCTTATCGGGATCGAGAGGGTAGAGTAGTCGGTGTGGTAGGAGTTATCGGCCCAACGCGGTTGAATTATGCGCGCGTCGTGCCCATGGTGGATTTCACGGCCCAGTCACTGGGCAAATTGATTGGTTGAACGGATTTTTCAAACGATGAGTAATGACAAGAAGCAGCAGGGCGACGCCGCGGTCGAAGCCGAACTGGCGGGCGTTCCCGACGAACTGCTGGAAAAGGAAACCGACAAACTGGGCGAGGCGCTCGACCGGCTGCGCGACGATCTCGAGGCGGCGCGCCAGGAAGTGCTTTATGCAAAAGCGGAGACGCAGAACGTGCGCCGTCGGCTTGAAAAGGACATCGCCGATGCACGCGCCTATGCGGCGACCGGTTTTGCCCGCGACATACTTTCGGTGTCGGACAATCTTGGTCGCGCTCTGGATGCGATTCCCGCTGAACTTCGCGAGGACGACAAGCTCAAGAATCTCGTCGCCGGAATCGAAGCCACCGCGCGTGAGATCGAGAAGGTTTTCGGCGTGCACGGGATCAGCCGCATCGCCGCAAAAGGTCTTCCGCTTGATCCGAACCAGCACCAGGCCATGCTTGAGGTTCCCTCCGCCGATGCCGAACCCGGCACAGTGCTGCAGGAATTGCAGAGCGGCTACATGATCAAGGATCGCCTGCTGCGTCCCGCGATGGTCGCGGTCGCGAAGAAGCCGGACTAGGCGCTCTGATCAGCCGCTGGCTCCGGGGAAATTGACAAGGGAGTCATAATCCCCGGCGTTTGCAAATCCTGTGGTCGTTGCGCCGCTGCGCAACAAAAAAGCGTGCCGGACGATCTCCGCCTGCTGTTCCAGGCCATAGCGCGCCAACGAGCGACCTGGTTGAAGGGCATAGTCATAGCGCCGATCGATGGCTCCCCTCACCACTACCCAAAGCTTGCCGCGCGTTTGAGCCTGCCACACGTGAGTCATCTCGTGGATGAAATGCCCCTGAAGGGCGAGGTCGGCCTGTGCAAAGTCGTCACAATAGCTTTCCCCGCGAGGGTGGAAATGCAGGTGCCCCATCGGCGCCATGGTCACGTGCACGGGTTGAAACGGAAACCACTTCCGGCGCCGGATCCTGACTGGCGCGGTATCTATCGCATGTCCGAACACCGAACGGACCAGCGCCAACTCGCCCTCGGTCAGGGGACGCTCTCCTCCGATCGGGCAGACGGTGCTTTCCGCGGTCAGTGCATGGCCCCCATGTCATGCATGGCTCCGGCGTCGGCTGCGGCACCTGCGGCTTCGACCGTCATTGACGATTGAGCCTTGCCGCCATCGGCGAACTGCACGGTCAGCGTGGTCTGACCGCCGGGCCTGAGGCCCGAGTCAAGATCGAAGGCCATGACGTGGAACTTCCCGGGCTCGAACGCGATACTCGTTCCCGGAGCGATATCGACGCGGTCGACCGAATTCATCTCGATGCCGACTGTCTGATGCATTTCCGTCTTGGCTGCGCCATTGATGGAAATCGCGGAGATTGCCTTGGTTCCCGACGAGTTGTTGGTCACCGTGAAATACGCCGCGCCCGGATTGTTCCGGACTGCGGGAAGTACCAAACGGGCAGCACTGATCGTCACCCCGGCGGGCGCTTCTCCTGTAGCCGTTGCTTCGGTGCGCGCCTGCGGCTTTGCACCCTCCTTGCATCCGCCAAGCGTCGACAGGGCGAGAACCATTGCCAGGGAAACGGCGGTAGGGCGGGACAGGTGCACGGATTCAGGTTCCTTTACGATCGCTGCGAGATGGCGTTTTCGCTAATCGTCTGTGGCCCTTGTGCCAAGCAAAACCACACCTATATCGGCCCGGAAATAGAGCCGCCCAGCACGTTTTGCCGATTCCGGGAAACGAAGGATGCGGTGTCACGATTCAAGCAAGGAATGGGGTTACATGGCAAAAGTTATCGGTATCGACCTCGGCACCACCAACAGTTGCGTCGCAGTGATGGATGGGGGCAAGCCCAAGGTTATCGAGAATTCAGAAGGTGCGCGTACCACGCCTTCGATCGTCGCCTTCACCAAGGACGGCGAACGGTTGATCGGTCAGCCGGCCAAGCGCCAGGCGGTGACCAATCCCGACAATACGATTTTCGCGGTGAAGCGCCTGATCGGCCGCCGCTTTGACGATCCCATGACCAAGAAGGACATGGAACTCGTCCCTTACGACATCGTCAAGGGCAAGAACGGCGACGCTTGGGTCAAGGCCGGCGGCGAAGACTATTCGCCCAGCCAGGTTTCGGCCTTCATCCTCCAGAAGATGAAGGAAACCGCCGAGAGCTATCTTGGCGAAACCGTGACCCAGGCCGTGATCACCGTGCCCGCCTACTTCAACGACGCGCAGCGCCAGGCGACCAAGGATGCCGGACAGATCGCGGGTCTTGAAGTGCTGCGCATCATCAACGAGCCGACTGCGGCCGCACTGGCTTATGGGCTTGAGAAGAACGACGGCAAGACCATTGCGGTCTATGACCTTGGCGGCGGCACCTTCGACATCTCGATTCTTGAGATCGGGGATGGCGTGTTCGAAGTGAAGAGCACCAACGGCGACACCTTCCTGGGCGGCGAAGACTTCGACGCCAAGCTGGTCGAATACCTGGCCGACAAGTTCAAGGCCAAGGAAAACATCGATCTGCGCACCGACAAGCTGGCGCTCCAGCGGCTCAAGGAAGCCGCCGAAAAGGCGAAGATCGAGCTGTCCTCGGCGCAGACCACCGAAGTCAACCTGCCGTTCATCACCGCGCGCATGGAAGGCGGCGCCACCACGCCGCTGCACCTGGTTGAAACCGTGACCCGCGCCGATCTGGAAAAGCTGGTCGCCGACCTGATCCAGCGCACGCTCGAACCCTGCAAGAAGGCGCTTGCCGATGCCGGGCTCAAGGCCAGCGACATCGACGATGTCGTGCTGGTTGGCGGGCAGACCCGCATGCCAAAGGTCCGCGAAGTGGTGAAGGAATTCTTCGGCAAGGAACCCCATACCGGCGTCAACCCCGACGAAGTCGTCGCCATGGGCGCGGCGATCCAGGCGGGCGTCCTGCAGGGCGACGTCAAGGACGTACTGCTGCTCGACGTGACCCCGCTTTCGCTGGGGATCGAGACTCTGGGCGGCGTATTCACCCGGATGATCGATCGCAACACCACGATCCCGACCAAGAAGAGCCAGGTCTATTCGACTGCCGAGGACAATCAGCAGGCCGTGACGATCCGTGTATTCCAGGGCGAGCGCGAAATGGCGGCCGACAACAAGCTGCTTGGCCAGTTCGACCTTGTTGGCATCCCGCCGGCGCGCCGCGGCGTTCCGCAGATCGAGGTGACCTTCGACATTGACGCCAACGGCATTGTCAACGTCAATGCCAAGGACAAGGGCACCGGCAAGGAGCAGCAGATCAAGATCCAGGCTTCGGGCGGCCTTTCCGATTCCGATATCGACCAGATGGTCCGGGATGCGGAGAAGTTCGCCGAAGAGGACAAGAAGCGGCGTGAAGCGGCCGAGGCGCGCAACAATGCCGATAGCCTTGTCCATGCCACCGAGCAGCAGCTTGCGGAGCATGGTGACAAGATCGACGCCGGGCTCAAGTCCGAGATCGAAGCCGCCCTGGCCGAAGCAAAGACCGCTATCGAAAGCGGCTATGCCGAAGCGATGACCGCCAAGACCCAGGTTCTCACCGAGAAGGCGATGAAGATGGGCCAGGCGATCTACGAGAAGGAACAGGCCGCCGCGGCCTCGCCGGGCGCCGAAGCTCCCGCCGAAAGCGGAGAGGACGTTGTCGATGCCGAATTTTCGGAAGTCGACGACAACCACAAGGGCTGATGAAGCTGTGATCTCCCCCCGTCATTCCTGCCAGCGCGGGAATGACGGGTTTGAGGTGGGGACGTTATCATGGCTGTAGAAGCCGACTATTACGAACTGCTCGAAATTGAACGCACCGCCGACGATGCGACGATCAAATCGTCTTATCGCCGGCTGGCAATGCGCTACCATCCCGACAAGAACGGCGGCTGCACGGATTCGGAAAGCCGTTTCAAGGCGATCAGCGAGGCATATGATTGCCTCAAGGATCCGCAGAAGCGCGCCGCCTACGATCGCTTTGGACATGAAGCCTTCAAACAGGGAATGAAGGGCGGCGGCGGCCCCGGTGCAGGTGCCGGTTTTTCCGATCTGGGCGACATTTTCGAGACGATCTTCGGCAATGCGTTTGGCGGCGGTGGGCGGCAGCAGGCACGGCGCGGTGCCGACCTGCGCTATGATCTCGAGATTGGCCTCGACGAAGCTTTCCACGGCAAGTCAGCGCAGATCGAGATCGAGGTCGCAGCCAGGTGCGAGCCCTGCGATGGCTCGGGTGCCGAGCCTGGCACCGGCACGCGGCGGTGCAACCTGTGCGGCGGTCACGGTCAGGTCCGCGCCCAGCAAGGCTTCTTCATGGTCGAACGCACCTGCCCGACCTGCCATGGCCGGGGCGAGGTGATCGAAAAGCCCTGTCGCGCTTGCCGGGGCGAGGGACGCGTTGACCAGCCGCAGACCCTTGACGTCACAATTCCTTCCGGCGTCGACACTGGCACGCGCATCAGGCTTGCCGGCAAGGGCGAGGCTGGTCCCTTTGGAGCGCCCCCAGGCGACCTCTACATCTTCCTCCACATTCGCCGCCATGCAGTGTTCGAACGTGAAGGAACCAATCTCGTTACCCGTGTGCCAATCAGCTTCACCACGGCGGCGCTTGGCGGGCAGATCGATATTCCCGGCCTGGATGGCAAGCACATTGCGCTCGACATTCCTGCGGGGATCCAGACCGGCAAGCAGTTGCGCAAACGCGGCGAAGGCATGCCGGTCCTTCAGGGGAGGGGGCGTGGCGACCTTGTAGCAGAGATCATGGTCGAAACTCCGACCAAGTTGACCGTGCGCCAGAAGGAATTGCTACACGAGTTGCAGGCCACCGAGACTGGCGAGGAAACACCGCAGTCCAAGGGCTTCTTCGACCGGATCAAGAATGCATGGGAGGGGTTGACCGACTAAGCGAAAGCTTGAGCGGCGACAGAACAAGGAAGTGGCGTTTTCCCAGCGGAAGCGCCGCTTTTCTGCTATGGTGACACGCAAATGCTGAATGAAAACCGGGTCGCGTGAGAAAACCTGGGAGAAACAGCATGGCACAAGCACTTGATGAAGAACGCCTGCACGAGTTCGTAGGCAAAATGCTCGGTGACCTTGGCGGCGCGATGAGCGTGCCAACGGTGCGAATCGGGTTCCGCCTTGGCCTTTTCGATGCGCTCGCGCAGGGTCCGGCCACCGCCACGAAACTGGCCCGTCGCGCGGGAAACCTCCAGGAGCGCTATGTACGCGAGTGGGCGTTGGCGCAGGCCGCCAACGGCTACATCACTTGCGCCGCGGATGGAGAAACATTCAGCATCTCACCCGAGCAGGCGATGGTTTTTTGCGTGCCTGACAGTCCTGTCTATCTTCGCGGGGCTTTTGAAATCGTCGCGGCAATGATCGAAGCCGAAGGCAAGGTCGAAGAGTGTTTCCGCGATGGTCGCGGAGTGCGCTGGGGAGATCATGCGGGCTGTCTGTTCTGCGCCACTGGAGCGTTCTTCCGTCCGGGTTACGTAAACAATATTGTCCAGAACTGGATACCCGCACTTGAAGGTATGGAGGCGCGGTTGAACCGCGGCGCGAAGGTTGCCGACATCGGTTGTGGCGTCGGCTTTTCGACCCTGCTGATGGCTGAAGCCTTTCCGCAGTCGCGTTTCGTCGGGTTCGACTTCCACGAACCCTCGATCCGGGAGGCGCGTCGTCATGCGGCGGAGCATGGCCTTGGCGATCGTGTCCGCTTCGAAGTCGCGAAGGCCAAGGAAATCGCCGAGGACGGCTTTGATCTCGTCACCATGTTCGATTGTCTGCACGACATGGGCGATCCCGCCGGTTGCGCCACGCACGTCAAGAAGATCCTTGCATCGGATGGTGCCTGGATGGTGGTCGAGCCAATCGCGGGAGACCGCCCGACGGACAATCTCAACCCGGTCGGACGACTATTCTATAACGCCTCGACGATGATCTGCGTTCCGACCTCCCTCGACCAGGAAGTGGGTGCCGCACTTGGCGCCCAGGCCGGGGAGGCGCGGCTGTCGGAGGTAATCCGAGATGGCGGGTTTACCCGGATCCGTCGCGCTACGGAGGGGCCGTTCAACATGGTGCTCGAAGCGCGCTAGCCGCGTTGGTGAGCAGTTTCGATCTCCATGCGCAGCCCTGAGATCAGGTTCGGATCGACGCGCAGCCGGCTTTCTTCCTCGTCAAGCACGGCCAGGAAGGCGTCGTGCTTGAACGCGGCTATGGCATCGGGTTCGAGCGTCATCCCGCGCGGCAGGGTCGAGGCGATGATGTCGATCATCCTTTCGACACCGTGGAGCCGTCCCCAGAGGTAGTCGTTCTCGCGGTAGGCTCGGCTGAAGAATGCGCCGAAGTTGTAGAATTCCACCCCGCGCAGCGTCGCCCGCGTGCCACCGGAACGGATCGCGTTGCAGTCATCCGGGGAAATGCGGTCAACCTTGGCCGGCTCGAGTTCACTGCTCCCTTCACCGCGCAACAATGGCAAGGTCACCGTGTCATAGAAAGGAAAACCAAGGTAAGTCAGCAGAATGCGACGGCGTAATTCGAGCGGCAGGTCGGCCATGGTTTCGACCAGCATCGCATCGACTACGAGGTCCGCCGCCGGCAACTGCCTGCGGTTGGCGATAGTCTCGAGCACACGATCGGGTTCAGCGAAAACCTTGCCCGCTACCGCGGGAAAATCACCGCCCAGTGAATTGCTGCCCTCGCGATCGAAATAGAGGGACAGGGCGCGAAACACCGTGTCACGGGCGTTCTGCCGCGCATCGGGGGCGAACGAGTCAATGTCGTCCCAGTCTTCGGACAACCGGCGCGCGAGCAAACGCAGGCGACGAATTCGAAAACCGAGGTCGTGGTCGCGAAAGAACGTTATCGCCTGGTCACTCGCCCCTCCGCGGATCATCGAGACTCGATCGAGCCCGGCGACCGCCAGATGCTGCGTCAGGAAATCGCCGATCGCAATGTTTTGCGCGCGCTCAAGTTCGGGCGCAGCCGCCTGGATTACGTCGGCGAGCGATTGGATAATCCCGGTCAGCTTGACCTGGCCATAGGCCTGGAAGGCATAGCCCGCCTGCTCGGCCGCCGCCTGCTGGGCCTTGGCGCGCCAGGCGGTGAGGCGACCGACCGTCGGGCGATTGAAGAACAAGGTCCGTCCGAACAGTCTCGAAACGGTTTCCTCGACTTCGGGTCGAAGGGCATCGACGATCTGCTTGAGCCGGGCTCGCTCGCGCGAGGCATGGGCAATATCGTCAAGGTTGTCGCGCACCGGTTGCTCACGCGGGATCGATGAGAGCGACCCAAAGATAACCGAGAAAAATCCCGGCAGTCTCGGATCGCTGCGCGACAGCCCGCCAACCTGGTCAGGGTGAGGGTCGATATAGACGAAGCGGCGATCGACCTCGCGCTGCGCGGGGCGATCGCCAAGCGCCGCCATGGCTTCTGAAAATGGCGCGTTTACCAGGACAGAACCATCAATCAGGGCCACCCCTTCCACATCGCCCCGATGGCTGTGTTCCGGCATGATCCGCTCGACAAAGGCGGCGCGGCTCGGCCAGCCCTGCTGGTGCTGTGCGGCCAGGGCGTCGATCTCGGCGAGTTGCAACG
>JAGWUU010000016.1 GCA_028868335.1 Sphingomonadales bacterium
CCGGATCGACGCAATGATCGCGAACGACATCGAGGGCATCCCGACCTTGCGCCGGGTGCTCTCCCTGCTTGAACTGGGTTATTACATGTTCAAGGGCATCGTCGTCGACGATGTGGCGCGCAAGGGCTTCGACCAGCTCGATCACCTCGATTTGCGCGAGTGGCTGGCAAGTCATGGGGCCGGGTCAGTCGCGCTCGATTCTGATACGCTGCGCGTGGCCTACGAAAGCATCTTCGCATTTTCGCAAGGCTCGTACGAACTGCCTAATCTTGCGGCAGGAACGGGCCTGCGCGGTCTGCTGCGGCTGAGCGGAACCTACAAGGAAGCCTTCGCCTGGAAAATGCAGGCGGGGATGGGCGATACGATTTTCGCGCCATTCTACCAGGTGCTGAAGGCGCGCGGGGTGAAGTTCGAGTTCTTCAGCGTGCTGCGCAATATTGTTCCCTCGTCTGACGGAACGCGAATCGAACAGCTTGAGATCGGCAGGCAGGCGACCACTCCACCAAACTGCGCATACGATCCATTGTATGACGTGAAGGGACTGCCATGCTGGCCAAGTGAGCCATTCTACGAGCAGCTCGTCGAAGGCAGTGAAATCGCCAAGCTGCCGTTGAGTCTCGAATCTTACTGGTGCCCGTGGAAGGATGTCGAATCCCGTACACTCAATCTCGGTACGGACTTCGACATCGTCATACTGGGCACCTCACTGGCTCCGCTTGGCATCTTCGGCGGCAAGCTGCTCGAACAGAAGGCTGCGCTGCGCACCATGGTCGACAATGTGGAGGCGATCGGCACGCAGGCGTTCCAGATATGGACCGTGCCCGATGACGATGCGCTCCGCTTGGCACGCGATGGCAAGGAGATGGAAGCCGCGACGAAGGAGCCTATATATGGCGGCTTCGCCCAGCCTCACAACACCGTCGCAGATATGTCGCACCTGCTGAAACGCGAAAGCTGGCCGGAGCACAATCCACCAGGAGCGATCTATTATTTCTGCGGCCCGCTTTCGCTCGAGAAATCAATTCCGCCGCCCGAAGCCGGCCAGTTCCCCATTGCCGAAAACGTCGCCGCTGGCACCCGCGCGGCGGAATGGATGCGCAGCAACCTTCAGTTCCTGCTGCCAGGATCAATGTTCACCGGCTATCCGCAAAGCTTTCCCGACACACTCGACTTCGCCATCCTCTACGACCTTGAAAACGGCAAAATGATCCCGGCAAGTGGGCACTTCGACCAGCAGTACTGGCGCGCCAACGTCGATCCGTCCGAACGGTACGTCCTGTCCTGCAAGAACACCACCCAGTATCGGGTTCATTCCGGCGACACAGGTTATGACAACCTGATCTTTGCGGGCGACTGGACCGCAACGGGACTCAACTATGGCTGCGTGGAGGCGGCGGTAATGTCGGGCATGGAAGCGTCGCGAGCCATTTGCGGCGCGCCAAAGATCATTTTCGGAGAGAACTTTCCGCTGCCTTGATCGGCGCTCAAACAGGCACCGCGATCTGCTTGCCGCCGAACACCGCCTGCCAGCTTTCGATCTCGGCAACGACGACGTCGTCGGTCGCGTGGACCAGTTCGGCTACATCGCCATAACCCAATGCGCCTGCCGGGGCAGTGGCCAGGATATCAATTCGCCGCGAGATGCCGTCGAGCTTTTCAGCCGTAACCTCGGATATTTCGCCGAAGCGCTCAAAGTCGCCGAAATAGCGAATTCCCGCAACGCCAGCGCCAAAGGTCGGGAAAAGGACGCCGAGCACGGTAAAGTACTTCGACATTCCCTCGAACAGCGGCGCCGGAATCACGTGCGCGTGTTCGAATGCGCGCAGCACCAGATATGCCGTGACGGTTACGACGGCGAGCTGGAACAGGCCCTGCGACAGGTTATCCAGTTTACGGTGGACCGTGGCCAGGCGACGCGCCTTGTCGAAGTGGTAGTCGCGCTGGCTGCGCACGTGATCGACCAGCGGGCCGTTCAGAACGCCGCGCAGGTAGTCCTGCGTCATCGCCATGCGCGGCAATCCCACCTGACGCAGCACTTGCCGGGCATAGAACTCTGGCCAGCTCGCATCCGCACCGTGCGGCCAGCGTCCCGCCGGTCGCGCAACGCCAAGCATCAGCAGCAACGGGGCATGGCGAAAGTATTCTGCGACGCGCCGGGTTTCGAACCAACGGGTGTGGAGGTTCAGCCGCTGACCAAAGATAGTGATCAGCAGAACCCCGCTGAGCATGAGCAGCTCGGCCAAGGCGAACAGCCACTTCTGGTCAGCCCCGACGAACGGCAGGTAGGAAATTCCTCCCACGATCGACAGGCTGGAAAGGAAAAAATTGACCGTCATTCCGCCGCGATAGGCATCGGACAGGCGCGCCGAGATACCGTCCGTCCAGGCGTAGCGCCGCATCACTTCGTCACCGACCCGTTCGACCAACGCGTGATCGACCCCTGGCAGCGCGGCAATCTCGGCAAGGAAGGGCGCGCACTTTTCCGCGGTGACGTCTTCGGGCCGTTCATACCGTTGGCGCAGCCGCCGAAAACGGCTCCTCCAGGTGTCGCCGCCGAACAGCGCCTCGATCCGGCGATAGGCGTGGGTCAGCGGATTGCTGCGATCGCGCCACCGTTCTGACTTCAGCGCAGAGAATCCCGGTTGGGCCGGATCCGATCCCGGGTCGAGCGCGGCCTGCACCAGCGTTGCAAGGGTCGCCTCCCGCCCTGTGCGATCGGACGGCAGCGAAATGGTGGCAAGCGCTTCGGGAGCCAGCAGCACGCGCCATTCCGCCGGTCGCGCGGGATCGATCCAGACGACCGGCGAACCAAATTCAAGCGCAACCGCAATAGTGTGTCCGGTGCCCCCGACATGCGCCGTCGTCCTGCCATCCCACACCGCGATCACCAGATCGGACTGTTCGATCAGCGTTCGCCCAGCAAGCGCGACCCGTCGCGACGTTTCCGCGGCGAACATCGACGCCGCGGCATGGTCCTGCGGGTTGTCCAGCTTCGCGAGGTAGAGGCTGACCAGAGCCTCGTCCGCGTCCGCCAGGGCGAATACCATCGATCGGTCGGTCAACTCGCGAATCTGCGCGGCATGGGCCTGGGTGGTTTCGTCTAGCGAATCCTCTCCCGCCAGCAGGCGACGGGCATCAGCGGGATCATCTGTCAGCGAATTGATCGCGCGATTGAGCCGACGCCCGAACGGGAGCGGCGCGACCAGTTCGAAGTCATGCCCAAGGCCAATGCGACAGGCCATGCGATCCGTGCCATCGGCCAGCAATGTGTGGAGCCGGGTCGGCGCGAACGGACCGATCGTCACGGCGCTTGGCGTGGTTGCGCGGGCGGTTTCAATCAGGTCGAAAATGGCACTGAGTGTAGCGGCGATCTCCCCTTCGTTCGCGGCAAAGACGGGATGCCCGGCCCGATGTCCGGTCACGCCAAGCGCCAGGCGCACTTGTGGCGGGGGAGGTGGGGGAACTTCGCTCAGCCGCATTGCGGCAGTGTGTGCAGGAACTTGGCCAAGGCGGCAAGGCGTCTGCCGTTTTTGGTGGGGGTATGGTGGACGCACTAGGGCTCGAACCTAGGACCCGCTGATTAAGAGTCAGCTGCTCTACCAACTGAGCTATGCGTCCACACCCCGCCCGAAAACCAGCGAAACCGCCGGTCCCGATTCGTCGGGAGCGCCCCCTATAGCGATAACCTGACGCGAGGGAAGGGGGTGCGATGACTTTTTTCAGCTTCCCAGCGCACTGCCTCGCTTGCTCCATCTGTCGACCGCCATGATCGTCCCGATGCAGATCATGTTGGTCATCATCGAGGAGCCGCCGTGGCTGATGAAGGGAAGCGGAATTCCTACCACCGGAGCCAGGCCGAGAACCATCATCGTATTGATCGCCATGTAAAAGAAGATCGTGAAGGTCATCCCCGCGGCGAGCAGGCTGGAAAAGCGATCGGGTGCGTTCTGTGCCACACGCATGCCCCAGCGGAACACCCACAGGAAGATCGCCAGAACGAAGATTCCGCCGACAAGCCCCCATTCCTCGGCCATGGTGGCGAAGGCGAAGTCGGTCTGGGCTTCGGGCAGATAGTCGAGATGGCTTTGGCTGCCGTTACCGAATCCCTTGCCCCAGAACCCGCCGGAACCGATCGCGATCTTGGACTGCGTAATGTGATAGCCCTTGCCCAGCGGATCGCTCTCCGGGTTGATGAATATCAGCACGCGGTCACGCTGATAGCCGTGGAGCAGGGTGAAGAAGGCAAGCGGCGCGGCGACCAGCACCGCGCCGCCAGCACCAAGAAACCACCACATCGGCAGACCCGCCATGAAGATCACCACGGCCGCCCCGACGGTAATGGCCAGGCCGGTCCCAAGGTCAGGTTGCATCATTACGAGAAGCGCAGGCAGGCCAACGATGCCCCCCAGCGGCACAAGTATCCTCCAGGTCCGGGTCATGGCCGGGGGCATCATGTCGAAAAACCGCGCCAGCACCAGGACGATCGCGGGCTTCATCAGCTCCGAGGGCTGAAGCTGCATGAACCCGACGTCGAGCCAGCGCTGGCTGCCGCCTTTGACCGCTCCGACCAGTTCGACCAGAACCAGCAGGGCGACGATCGCGCCGTAGGCCGGGAAAGCCATCAGCTTGAAGAAATCCTTCGACAGCCGCGAAATCGCGAAGGCCATCAGCAGAAATACCACGAAGTGGATTTCGTGGAGGAGCGCCCACGGCCGCAAATGTCCGCCAGCAGCGGAGTAGAGGACGACCGAACCGAAGGTATTCAGCACGAACAGGGGAACGATCACTTCCCACGGTTCCTTCGCGATCGCGGTCGGGACGAGGTTGCGCGCCATCAGGGCGTCGTCGTCGGACTGGACACGGGCGCAGGCGCCGGGCCGGGCGAAACGGTCGAAGCTGAGGGCGTTGCCGCTGGTTGCGGGGATGGCTGGGCCGCCGTCGGGCTCGCCTCGCCGCGCTCGGCCTCGCTGTTGATGTCATTCGTGTCGACCGCGGCCTCGCTGCTATCTGCCTTGGTGATCGCGGCGGCGACGGCCGCATCGTTGCCAACCTTGGGCGCGCTGGTGCCGTACTGCGCGGCGAAGATGCGGTATTTCGCCTGCATCCGTTCTGCGGGTGTGCCACCCCATTGCTTTTCGAGCGCGTGCAGCGTGTCGAGCGCCTTGGCCGGATCGAACAGGAAGGTCATGACGTCGCGCGCGATCGGGGCCGCTGCCCGCGCGCCAAACGTGCCATGTTCGACCACGACCGACATCGCGTAACGCGGAGCGTCGGTCGGCGCGTAGCAGATGAACAGCGAATGGTCGCGGGTCTTCCAATCGCCGACGTGACCGCGACTGACCAGGCGACGAACCTGGGCGGTGCCGGTCTTGCCAGCCATCTTGATGTCACCGACCTGAAGGCGGCTCGCGGTCGCCGTGCCCGCGCCGTTGACCACACGGAACATCCCGTCGTGGGCTACGGAAAGTTGCTCCGCGGTAAAGGGCAGTGCGGGGCCGGGCGGATTTTGCAGCCCAAAGACCAGCGACGGATTGAGGTTCTTGCCTGAGGCGATGCGCGAAACCATCACCGCCAGTTGCAGCGGCGAAACGGAGACATAACCCTGGCCGATCGAGGCGTTCAGCGAATCCGCAACCGTCCATTCCTGCTTGTAGCGGCGCATCTTCCAGGCCGGATCAGGGATGGTGCCATAACGCTGCGCTGTGCCCGGCAGCTTGAATTCCTGCCCCAGACCAAGCAGGCGGGCCACCGGGGCTATGGCGTCGTAGCCGACCCGGTGCGCCATCGTCCAGAAATAGGTGTTGCAGCTCCGCTCGATCGCGGTCCGCATATCGACCAAGCCATGTACCGCGTCGCAGCGGAAGAAACGGTTGCCGAGGCGGTAGCCGCCGGGGCAGTTCACCCGTTCCGCCGGATCGACCCCATGCTGTTGCAGGGCAAGGGTGGCCATCGGCTTCATCGTCGAACCGGGCGGGTAAAGTCCGCGCACAGCCTTGTTCAACAAGGGGATGTGATCATCCTCGTTGAGCATCTTCCACTCGATGCGGCCGATTCCGTCGGAAAAGGTGTTGGGGTCGAAACACGGCATCGAGGTCATTGCCAGGATGTCGCCGGACAGGCAGTCGATCACCACTACGGCGGCGGATTCAAGGCCGATGCGACGCGAAGCATAGTCCTGCAACTGTCCGTTGACCGTCAGCTTGAGCGTCTTGCCGGGCACGTCCTCGCGCATTTCAAGATCGCGGACGATCTTGCCGCTGGCTGTGACCTCGGCGCGGCGGGCGCCCGGCTCCCCGCGCAGAATCGACTCGAAATACTTCTCAAGACCGTCCTTGCCGATCTTGAACCCCGGCGTGATCAGCAGGGGGATATGTTCCTTTTCGTAGTCAGCGGCCGAGGCCGGGCCGACATAGCCGATCAGGTGGCCTACCGAGGGCCCGGTTTCGTACCAGCGCGAGAAGCCACGCTGGGCAATGACTCCGGGCATGTCGGGCAAGCGAACGCTGACCGCGGCGATTTGGTCCCAATTGAGCCCCGAGGCGACTTCGACTGGCTGGAACCCGTGGGCCTTGTCCATCTTGTCGCGCAGGTCCTGCCGCCGGTCAGGGCCGAGCTGAAGGAGGTCGCCCAATACGTCGATTGTCTTGTCGACGTCGACGACCCGCTCGGGGATGAGGTCAACGCGGTAATCGGAACGGTTTGCGGCAAGCGGGATGTTGTTACGATCGAGAATGAGGCCGCGCCGGGGCGGAATGAGCGTCAGGTTGACGCGGTTGCTTTCCGACGCGGTTGTATATTTGGCGTTCTGGACCACGCCGATGTAGCCCATTCGCACCGCCAGCAGCACGCCAAGACCCGCCTGCAATCCGCCGATCAGTACCGCGCGCCTTTCGAAACTGTTGCGCAGTATCCCGGTGCTGACGTGCTTTGGCTCGCCGAACATCACACTTCCTGCACGGGGATCAGCCGCAGCCGATCAAACAGCCCGACGAGCCGCGCAGCCAGCGGATAGGTGAGGATCGAGACGATCAACTGCGGCGCAAGCACCGACAGGGCGGTGCTGCCACCACCCACGTTGGCGATCGCCAGCGACAGAACAAGATAGGCGGTGATGATCCCGCTGCTGACCAGCCAGGTCAGCCAGAACCCACGCCAGGGGAAACGTGCTTCGATCACGTCAAGCCCGATCATCGCGACCGACCACAGCAGCACTGCCGAACCAAAAGGTTGGCCGCTGAAAAGATCGTCAAACAGGCCAAGCGGAACCCCGGCCCAGACGGGAAACAGTCCGGGGCGCAACTGTTGCCACCCGACGAGAAGAAGGAAACCGAACGGCGGGACGACCGGCGCCGAGGCAATCAGCGGAAACAGTGGACTGAGGCTGCCCAGCATGACCAGCAGCCAGGGCGCAACCAGAGCGATAAACGGCGAGGGCGCGCGGTTGATCCGCGGCTTGCCGAAATTCTGCAACTGGCGAGGAAGCGGCGCAGGCATCAGTGCTTGCCGCCCGATACCGGCGACGGCGAAGGCGACGGCGTTGGAGAGGCCACGGCCTGGGCAAGGCTTGGCTCCCACAGCGGATCAACCGTTACGAACTCGGTGCTGCCTGGATCGCTCAACGGGCGGGCGACGGCTCCGTCATGCGTAACCTGGCTGACCACGGCAACGGCGACACCGGGGCGGTAAAGCCCGCCTGAACCAGAGGTCACAAAGGCATCGCCCTTCTTGAGCGGATTGATGCCCAGATTGATCAGGCGGATCAGCAGCGACCCGTCGGCATGACCCGCGGCAAAGGCAGGAACCCCGTCGCTGGAGCGGCGCACCGGAACGATGCTTTCGGTATCCGTGATCAGCAGGATCCGCGACGAGGCGCGGCCGACCTCGAGTACGCGGCCAACTACCCCTAGCTGCGAGCGCACCGGCATGCCCACCGCGACGCCCTGGTTCGCTCCGGCGCCGATCATCGCATAGCGCCGCGTGCTTGATGAGGTCGAGCCGATCAGCCGCGCCGTCACCACCGGCTTGGGGTCGCTGTCCGCCATGCCGAGCAGGGCCTTGAGGCGCGCATTCTCACCCTTGAGCGCTTCCGCCTCGGCCAGCTTGACCCGCGAGACTTCAACCTCGCGCTCAAGCTGCGCGGTGCGGAAACCCGCAGTGAGATAGCCGTAAACCACCGAAAAGAACGTGTGCGTACTGCTGCGCGCGGTGGCCGATACGCGACCCGCCGGTGCGACCGCATCGCCCGCCGTGGCGCGCAACCCGGCAAAGGCCGAGGCGTTGCCCGTCGATATTACCAGCAGCAGCACGCCAAGTCCGGCGCCGATCACGGCGATGACATAGCCGAAAAAGGTTCCGTATTGCGCCCTGCGGGAATATCCCGGGCGCCGGTTGCCGGGCGGCGCCATGCCTGCTTTCTCCTTCAGCCCGCCGCCATGCCGCGGGCGGCCCTCATCAGGCCGTCATCAGCACACCGCGATAGACCGGGTCTTCCATAGCACGGCCCGTACCGAGCGCGACGCAGGAAAGCGGATC
The DNA here is from genome assembly GCA_028868335.1 of Sphingomonadales bacterium. Lineage (GTDB taxonomy): Bacteria > Pseudomonadota > Alphaproteobacteria > Sphingomonadales > Sphingomonadaceae > Novosphingobium. The sequence goes on from JAGWUU010000016.1 coordinate 8,533, forward strand.
TTCCGCGATCGATACCGGCAGGCCGGTCTCTTCGCGCAGATATTCATCAAGGCCATGGATCAGCGCGCCGCCGCCCGTGAGGACGATGCCCTGGTCGACAATGTCGGCCGCCAGTTCCGGCGCGGTGTTTTCCAGCGCGATCCGCACGCCCTCGACGATCGCGCCGATCGGTTCGGACAGGGCTTCGGCGATATTGGCCTGGGTGATCGTGATTTCCTTGGGAACGCCGTTGACGAGGTCACGCCCCTTGAGGTGGATCGTCTCGCCCACGCCGTCAGCCGGGACCGTGGCGCAGCCATAGTCCTTCTTGATCCGCTCCGCCGTGGCTTCGCCGATCAGCAGGTTGTGGTGGCGGCGGACGTAAGAGACGATCGCCTCGTCCATCTTGTCCCCGCCGACGCGGACCGAAGTGGTATAGGCAAGGCCACGCAGCGAAAGCACCGCGACTTCGGTGGTGCCGCCACCGATGTCCACCACCATGCTGCCGACCGGCTCGGTCACCGGCATGTCGGCGCCAATCGCGGCGGCCATCGGCTCGAGGATCAGGAACACCGAGCTGGCCCCGGCATTGCTTGCCGCATCGCGAATCGCGCGGCGCTCAACCGAAGTGGAACCCGAAGGCACGCAGATCACGATTTCCGGCAGCGGCATGAAGGTGCGCTTGCCGTGGACCTTGCGGATGAAGTGCTTGATCATTTCTTCGGCGATTTCGATGTCGGCGATGACGCCATCGCGCAGCGGGCGAATCGCCTCGATACTGTCCGGGGTCTTGCCCATCATCATCTTGGCGTCGTCGCCCACGGCTTTGACGCGCTTGATCCCGTTGATCGTCTCGATGGCGACCACCGAGGGTTCGTTCAGGACGATTCCGCGATCCTGCACATAGACCAGGGTGTTCGCCGTACCGAGGTCGATCGCCATGTTCTGCGCACCGAATTTGAAGAATCGCGAGAAGAACGAAGCCATTGAAAAATCCATAGGTTTTCCGGCCACTTGGCGCATGATTCGCGTCGATGGAGGGCCGGGCTGGGGGCGTGGAAGCGGGTCCCTTAGCGCAAGCCATGATCAAAGGCCAAAAAATTGTTCGAAAGGTTATGGAAACCGGTTCGCCTGATCTCGAATTTGTGGCGCTTCGTCGCTAGGGTCAGTGATCGATGCCAGTGATCCGCCGCCTGCCCGAAACGCTCGTCAACCGCATCGCTGCGGGAGAGGTGGTCGAACGCCCGGCATCGGCGCTCAAGGAACTGGTGGAGAACGCCATCGACGCTGGCGCACGGAACATTTCCGTCAGGCTGAGCGACGGTGGCCTCGACGGGATAGAGGTAACGGACGACGGCTGCGGGATGGACCCGGACGAGATCGCGCTGGCGCTCGAACGCCACGCCACTTCGAAGCTGCCCGACGATCACATCGAACTTGTCGCGACCCTGGGATTTCGAGGAGAGGCGTTGCCCTCGATCGCCAGCGTCGCGCGGCTGACGATCGAAAGCCGACCACGCGATGCGGGCGAGGGGTGGCGTCGCACCGTCGATAATGGCGCGGTCGTCGACGAAGGACCGGCCGCCCTGCCGCCCGGCACTCGCATTCGGATGGAACAGCTTTTCGCCAGGATCCCGGCCCGGCGCAAGTTTCTGCGCTCGGGTCGCAGCGAATATGCGGCCTGCCTTGACGTGGTCCGCCGCCTCGCCATGGCCCGGCCCGAGATCGGGTTCGTCGTCGATCACGATGGCCGGCGCGTGCTGGCAGTCCAGCCCGGCGAAACGCTGTCCGCGCGTGTCGCAAGAATCGTTGCGCGCGAACTGGCTGACGACGGGGTGGCAATCGAACTCGAACGCGGCCCGGCCCGCCTGACGGGCGTTGCCGGCCTGCCCACTTTCAATCGCGGGGTTGCCGATCACCAATACCTGTTCGTCAACGGCAGGCCGGTGAAGGACCGCCTGCTGGTCGGCGCTGTGCGTGGAGCCTACTCGGACATGCTGGCGCGTGATCGCCACGCCGTGCTGGCGCTGTTCCTCGACATTCCGCCAGATGAGGTCGACGTCAACGTCCACCCCGCCAAGACCGAGGTGCGGTTCCGCGATCCGGCCTTCGTGCGCGGATTCATCGTTTCCGGCTTGCGCCATGCGCTGGAAGGGGCGGGGCAACGCAGCGCCCAGGCGCCTGCGTCATCGGCGATGGGCAACTGGCAGGCTGAACCGATCGCCCGCGCGCCTGAACCGGCCTCGTCGCTTGGATCGCTGTTCGCTCGTGAATATGCCTCGTCCGGCGTGCGTGAGGCATCGCGCACGTGGCGCGGATACGAACAGGCGATCCTCGCTCCCGAGGCGCGGGCCGAAGTAGCGGAGATCACGGCTGAACCGGCCGCCGCCTTCCCACTTGGCGTAGCGCGCGGCCAGGTAGCCCAGACCTACATCGTCGCCGAGGCCGAGGACGGTCTGGTGATTGTCGATCAGCATGCCGCGCATGAACGGTTGGTGCTCGAACGGCTCAAGGCTGCGGGAGCACAGGAGGCTGTCGCAGCGGCGCAGGCGCTACTAATTCCCGAAGTGGTCGAACTGGACGAGCCCGATTGCGATCGGCTCGAAAACGCGGCTGGATCACTTGCGCAATTCGGCCTGGTGCTGGAACGTTTCGGACCGGGCGCGGTACTGGTGCGTTCGGTGCCGAGTGCTTTGAGCAAGGGCGACGTTCAAGCCCTGGTGCGTGACCTCGCAGACGATCTGGCGCAGAACGGCGATGCCTTGTTGCTGGGGGAGCGGCTTGATCATGTCCTTGCGACCATGGCCTGCCACGGCAGCGTCAGGGCAGGGCGCACCTTGTCCGTGGCCGAAATGAATGCGCTGCTCCGTGAAATGGAACGCACGCCGCGATCCGGCCAGTGCAATCACGGCCGCCCGACCTGGATCAAGCTGGCCCATGGAGACATCGAGAAGCTGTTTGGCCGAAAGTAACGGCCTTCAGCCCCCGCGCACCCGGATCAGCCCGATCGACTTCATCGTGCAGACCAGCACGTCGTTCTGGTTGAACACCCGCACCGCCGATTGAAAGCTGCCCATATCCGGGCGTGACTGGCTCTGCTTCTTGGTCAGCAACTCGGTTTCCACCCGCAGCGTATCGCCGGGATAGACTGGCTTCAGCCAACGCAACTCGTCCAGCCCCGGCGAGCCAAGCCCGGCCTGCCTGCGCTCTGTGATGTTGTCGACCAGCATCCGCATCACCATCGCGCAGGTGTGCCAGCCGCTTGCGGAGAGCCGCCCGAAATGAGTCGTCGCCGCCGCCTCGTCGGAAAGATGGAAGGGTTGGGGGTCATACTTCGTGGCAAAGTCGATCACTTCCTCACGGGTCACGGCATAGGAGCCGAACCGCGCCGTGGAGCCCACCTCAAGGTCCTCGAAATAGGTGAGATCGTCGGTCATGGCCGCTGTGCCCCGGCTCAGACGTTGAACTTGAAGTGCATGACGTCGCCATCCTGCACCACGTATTCCTTGCCTTCCTGCCGCAGCTTGCCCGCTTCCTTTGCGCCATTTTCGCCGCCGAGCGCGATGTAGTCATCGAAGGCGATGGTTTCGCCGCGGATGAAGCCGCGCTGCATGTCGGAGTGGATTTCGCCCGCCGCCTCGGGAGCCTTGGCGCCCTTGTGGACGGTCCATGCCCGCGCTTCCTTGGGTCCGACGGTGAAGAAGGTGATGAGGTGGAGCAAGTCGTATCCCGAGCGGATCACGCGAGCGAGGCCGGTTTCGTGAAGTCCCATCTCTTCGAGGAACACCAGCCGCTCGTCAGGTTCCATGCCGACCAGTTCGCTTTCGATCGCGGCCGAGACGATGACGGCGTTGGCGCCCTCGGCCTTGGCCTTCTCGAACACGCGGGCGGAATAGGCGTTGCCTTCCGCGGCGGCGCCTTCCTCGACATTGCAGACGTAGAGCACCGGCTTGGCGGTGAGGAGCTGGGCCTGGCGGAAGATCCGCACCTCTTCCTCGTCCTTGGGCTGGGTGAGCCGGGCGGGCTTGCCCTGGCGCAGCAGGTCGAGCGCCTGACCGAGAACCGAGGCCATCAGCTTCGCTTCCTTGTCACCCCCGGTCGCCTTCTTCTGCGCGGCGGGAACGCGCTTCTCAAGGCTTTCGAGGTCCGACAGCATCAGTTCTGTCTCGACCGTGTCCGCGTCGGAAATTGGATCGATCTTGTTGTCGACGTGCTGAATGTCGTCGTTCTCGAAACAGCGCAGAACATGGACGATCGCATCCACCTCGCGAATGTTGCCGAGGAACTGGTTGCCAAGACCCTCACCCTTGCTCGCGCCGCGCACCAGCCCGGCGATGTCGACGAAACCAAGCTGCGTGGGAATGATCTTCTGGCTGCCCGCGATCGCGGCCAGTTCATCAAGCCGGGAATCGGGAACGCCGACCTGACCGACATTGGGTTCGATCGTGCAGAACGGATAGTTCGCCGCCTGCGCAGCCTGGGTTTCGGTCAGGGCATTGAACAGCGTCGACTTGCCGACGTTGGGCAGCCCGACAATCCCGCAACGAAAACCCATGATGCACTCCAAACTGTCCAGAAGCGCGGCCCCATAGCGGGGGGAGCGGCGTTTGACCAGTTGTCGTGCGGCTTCACGGAAATTTCAGCCCTCGGTGTTAACCTTGCGCACCATGAACAAGCTTCTGATCCTGCCAGCGCTGCTTGCGCTCGCAGCCTGTGCCGACAGTCCAGAAAAGAGCCTGTCGAAGGGCAAGGCCGCCTACACGGCGCACGACTATGCCGCGGCGCGCGTCTATTTCGCCTCAGCTCTTGCTGGCACGCCGGGCGACAAGGCGATCCTGCTGCTTCAGGCGCGCACCCTGATTGCGCTGGGCGACGGCGAAGGAGCCAGGACCGCGCTCGCCGCGCTTGCTGGAGATGGTCCGCCGACCGGCGAACTGGCGGAACTCACCGCCGAGGCCGCGCTGCTACGCAAGGCGCCCGATGCGGCGCTGGAGGCGATTGGCCAGACTGGCGGCGCCGAAGCGGAGCGCCTGCGCGCCCTTGCCGCGATCCAGAAGGGCGACATGCCGGGTGCCGTCAACCACATGGAACGGGGCGTGGCCGCGGGCGGAAATGCGCGCCTGTTTGCCGACTACGCCCGGCTGCGGCTGCTGTCGGGTGATATGGCCGGGGCCTCTGCGCTGGCGGATCGCGCCGCAAAAGCCGAGCCGGACGGGATCGACTCGCTGTTGATCGGCGCGCAAATCGCGGTGCGGCGCGGCGACCTCAAGCAATCGCTCGAACTCTACCAGCGCGCGACAAAGCTCTATCCCAACAGTCTTGCCGCGCTTACCGGGCAGGCCGCGGTGCTGGGCGATCTCGGGCGCAAGGACGAAATGACGAAGGTGGTCGATCAGGCCGCCGCGTTCGCGCCGCACGCTCCGGCGGTGTTGTTCCTCCGAGCCAAGGCGGCAGCCGACGCCAAGGACTGGGCGGGCGTGCGCAGCGTGGTGCAGCCGGTCGAAACGTCGCTCGATCAGGTCGATCCGCTGAGAGTTCTTTATGGCGAGGCATTGCTGCGTCTTGGCCAGAGTGAACTGGCCGCCGCACAGCTTGCGCCGGTCGTCCGGGCAATGCCCGGCAATCGCGATGCCGTCCGCCTGCTCGCCGAAACGCGCTTGCAGGGCGGGGACGCGCGGGGCGCGGTAGCGATGCTCAAGCCGCTCGCCGATCTGCCCTATGCCCGTCCCGAGGAACTGGCGCTGATGGCAAGGGCCGCGAAAGCCGCTGGCAATCCCGATGCGGCGACCTACGAGGCGCGGTCGCGCCAACCGCAGCCGCAAGCACTGGGGCGCGACCTGGCCGACGCGGACGTGGCGATGCGCGCCGGGAACTGGGCCGGGGCGGCGGAATCCTATCGCCGGATTCTCGCAGTGACCGACGGCAAAAACGTGCTGGTGCTCAACAACCTCGCCAATGCCGAACTGATGCTGGGCAATCTGGGTCAGGCCCAGGAACTCGCCGACAAGGCGCTCAGGCTGGCGCCGGGCAACGCTTCGGTTCTCGACACCGCGGGCTGGGTGCGGATCAAGGCGGGCAAGGATCTGGAGAACGCCAGACGCCTGCTACGCCAGGGAGCGCAGCAGGCACCTGGAAACGCGACGATCCGCGCGCACCTGGCCGAAGCCGAGCGCGCCGGAACGTAGTCAGGCGATCGCCATCTTGGACGCCAGCTTGGGCTTGCGACGGCGCAGGAAGGCGGTGGCGATCAGCGCGGAGCCGAGCAGGCCGACCACGCCGGGTTCCGGTACGGTCCCGCCCGAGGTCGATCCGGTGCTGGTCAGGGTGCCCGTGCCGCTCGCCGAGGTGATGTTGCCCGCCCCGGTGATCGACTGGTAGCGAACGTAGAAGCTGCCGAGCGTCAGGGCGGAAATCGGCTGCGAGAAGGCCAGAGTGAAGGTGCCGGTTCCGGTGCCGCCGGTCGTGACGCCGCCGCTGCCGCCACCAGCGCAACTACCCGTGGCCGCATCCTTGAAGCAGACGTCGATCGTGCCGATGCCGTTCGGGTAGTTCGAGTTCAGCGTGGTATAGCTGAATGCCCCGGTCGAAGTGGCGCCCGCGATGTTGGGATCGGTGTTGAAGCCGAACGACGAAACCCGCGAGGTCAACGGGCTGCTGGTCGTGTTCGTCAGGCTGTAATCGAAGGTATAGTTGTTGCCGCTGATCCCGGTCAGCGTGAATGTGGTGCTGGAGGTCAGGCCGCTGACGGCCGTGCCGCTCGAATACCCGTCGTAGTTCAGCGTGTAGGTTTGGCCGATGTTCGCGGACGTCAGCGGAATGGTATCCGCGAAGGCCGGTGCAGCGCCAAACGCGAAAGTGGCTGCGGCGGCAAGCGAAAGGAACGGACGAGCGAATTGCATGGGATGCCCCTGAAAATTCCGGTTAACCGCTTTCAAAGCAACCCTTGTGCCAGACCACGATATTCACGGATCTGGGTGGTTAACGCCGCATCCCGTCGAACCGAATTGTAAAGCCTGGCGACGCCAGGTTCAGTCCTGCATGCGCAAGGCGACGTCGTTCATGAAGCGCGTTTCGTCGCCCTTGGCCAGCCATCCGGCCTCCGCGGCAATAGCGCCAAGCATGTCGGCAAGCGGGTCCATTTCCGCCTTGGCGTAGTTGCCCAGAACATAGCCCGTGACCCGGTCCTTGTGTCCGGGGTGGCCGATCCCGATCCGCACCCGCCGGAAATCGGGGCCAAGGTGCTGGTCGATGGAGCGCAGGCCATTGTGTCCGGCGGTGCCGCCGCCTTGCTTCACCTTCACCTTGAACGGGACGAGGTCCAGCTCGTCGTGGAACACGGTCAGCGCATCGGTGCCAAGCTTGTAGAAACGCAGCGCCTCACCCACGGCGCGGCCGCTTTCGTTCATCCAGGTGGCGGGCTTGAGCAGCAGGATCTTCTGCCCGTCGATCCGGCCTTCCTGCAACCAGCCCTGGAACTTCTTCTGGACGGGGCCGAAGCTGTGGATGTCGGCAAGCGCATCTGCCACCATGAAGCCCACGTTATGCCGGTTCAGGGCATATTGGGGACCGGGATTGCCGAGGCCAACCCAGAGTTGCATCAGATATCTCCGTCATCCCCGCGCAGGCGGGGATCGCTGGCCACCAGATTTCGACCTAGTGGCCAGCGGTCCCCGGTCAAGCCGGGGACGACGCCTTGCTTACGAGGCCGAGGCTTCGGTCTTGCTGTTGTCGCCTTCTTCGCTGCGCAGGCCCGAGGGGGCAACGATGGTGGCGATGGTGAAGTCGCGATCGGTGATCGCGCTGGCCGAACCGACCGGAAGCTTCACATGGCTGATGTGGATCGAATCGCCCACGTCGAGCCCGGTCACGTCGATCTGGACGTCGTCGGGGATCTTGTCCCCTTCGCAGACCAGTTCGAGTTCGTGGCGGACGACGTTGAGCACGCCGCCGCGCTTGAGGCCCGGCGAGGCGTCCTCGTTGGCGAAGACCACCGGCACGTTGACGTGAACCTTGGCATCCTTGGCAAGGCGCAGGAAGTCAGCGTGAAGCGGACGGTCGTTGACGGGATGGAAGGCAACGTCCTTGGGGAGCGTGCGCAGCGTCTTGCCACCAACCTCGACCTCGACGATCGAGTTGAAGAAGTGGCCGGTGCCAAGCTGCTTGATCAGCAGCTTTTCCTCGACATGAATCGCGAGGGGCTCTTCATTGCCACCATAGATGACGGCGGGGACACGACCATCACGACGCAGTGCACGGGAGGCTCCCTTGCCTGCCCGATCGCGCGTCTCGGCCGGCAGGTTAAGCGAATCGCTCATGATATTGCCTTTCGAAAAACATTGGTTGTTTCATCTTCGCCGCCACGCCTCCAGGGATGACCATGACGGGAAGCGCGCGCCGTTACCGGGAAAGCCGCGGAAATGCAAGGCCGGGACGATCGCGCCACGCGGTCATTGCAGGCGGGTGACGCGATAGCCTTGGCCCTGGAGCCCGGCAACCAGCCCATCGGGCCCGACAAGATGCATCGCGCCAACCGCCACGAACGGCCGCGCGCCAGTGGCCATGCGTTGTTTCAGCAGGGCAATCCAGGCGCGGTTGCGCCTGACCAGCAGAACGTCGCGCAAGTCCGGATCGGCCAGCATGTCCTGGTGATCGAGCCCGGCGATCGCGCCCATATCGCCTTCCTTCCACGCCTTCTGCATCAGTGCCATGGCCTTGGCCGTGTCGGGAGCGGAATCGATCACAGCTTCGAGCAGGGCGCGCTGATCAGTCTCGGGCAGGCGGTCGAACATCGACAGTTGCGGTTCAACTCCCTCGAACTGGTCGACGGCCTTGGTTCCCCGCTCGGCCAGAAGTTGAAGATCGATGCCCTTGCCGCCCTCGCTGCCCGATTCGGCCTGGAGCGCCTGGTTGAGCGTCAACGCTGCCGCCCAGGTTTCCTCGCCATCGAGTTGATCGGGGGAAAAGCCATGGCGCTTGAGCAGCGCGTCGAAGGCACCGCGCCGGGCGGGAGACACCCGCTCACGCAGCGGCGGAAGATTGGGGCTGGTGCCAAGCCGGGCAAAGATCGCGGCCGCCTTCTTCGCGTCGTCGAGATCGGCGGCCTCAAGCATCAGCCGATCGGAACGGGCGAGCGCGCCGTCGATCGCCTGCGAATGCCACTTCACTCCATCGGGAAGGGCGTGAATGGTGCCGAACAGCCAGGCCTGCTGCCCGCCCGGCCCGTCGACCTCGAACAGCGCCGGTCTGGCGGGCTCGGTCGCGTGGCAGGCGGCAAGGGCCAATGCCACTGCCGCCAGAAGCAGAGGCCGCAGCTTACTGGACACGGGTGCTGGCAATTCCGACCTTGGCCAGTTCGTCCTGTACCGAACCCTTGCCGCCAAGGTGCCCGGCGCCAACCGCGATGAACACCGTGCCCGGCCTCGCCAGCCGGTTCCTGATCCACGCCGCCCAGGTCTTGTTGCGGTTGTAGAGCAACGCCTTGACCATGGCCGGATCATCCTGCTGGGCGTTGAGCAGGTCGGCCAGCGCCGCCGCGTCACCCTTCGACCACGACGCCACCATGCCCTGCACTTCCTTGTCGAGCGTGGGGAGCGAATCGATGATCTCGAACAGGTAGCGCTTTTGCACCTTGGGGCTGAGCGTATCGAACAGGCCAAGCTGGTATTCCAGCGTTTCCAGTCCGCTGCGCGGATGGGCAAGCGCCTTGTTGCGCTCGCTCAATTGCGTCTCGACCCCGTTCTGCAAGTCGTAGCCCCGGCGTTGCAGCGGAAGGGTCGCCATGATCACCGCCGCGTACCACGGACGGAACCGGTCAAAGGCTTCTTCCGCCAGACCAAGCTGGCGCATCGCTCCGCCAAACCTGGCCCGCTCCCTTTTGGTCATCGTGGCGCGCAGCGATTGGCCGGGGGGAAGCATGCCGTGCTTCATCACCGCAAGCGCGGTTTCGGTGTCAGCATATTCGGGGATTTCGGTTACAAGTTCCCCGCTTTGGGTGAATGCCTGGGCAAGCGGACCGGAAAACCAGTCGATGCCTTTGGGCAGCAGGTGGATAGTCCCGAACAGGTAGATCGTCGTATCCTCGTCCGCGACCTTCCACAGCGCCGGGTGCGCCAGCATGTCCGCCGAGGCTTCGACGGCAGCGGGCGCGGCACGGGAGGGAGCAGCAGCGGCGGGGGGAGGTTGAACCTGCCGGGCCGCGAGCGGAACCGGACCAAAAAACAGGGCAACGATGGCGCAGGCGCCGGCCAGCACGGAATGACGCTTCATGCCTGCCTACCTATCGCGCCTCGATCGCCCCGTCGATGCGCGATTCCACGGCGGCAAAACCTTGACCCTTTCAGGCCCTTCGGCCAAAGGCGCGGGCCATGATCCTTCCACAAGCTCAGGACGATCGGGCTTCCGCGCGCCCCTCATTTCAGGACATGATCCTGCGGCTTCATGCCTTCTGGAGCGCACAGGGCTGCCTGATCCTGCAACCCTATGACATGCGGGTGGGGGCGGGTACGTTCCACCCAGCCACCACGCTGCGCAGCCTTGGGCCGCAGCCGTGGAATGCAGCCTACGTCCAGCCCAGCCGCCGCCCGACCGACGGGCGCTATGGCGAAAATCCCAACCGGCTCCAGCACTATTACCAGTATCAGGTAATTATGAAGCCCAGCCCGGCGAACCTGCAGGAACTCTACCTGCAATCGCTGGTCGCGATCGGCGTCGATCCGCTGGCGCACGACATCCGCTTTGTCGAGGACGATTGGGAAAGCCCCACGCTGGGCGCCTGGGGGCTCGGCTGGGAAGTGTGGTGCGACGGCATGGAGGTCAGCCAGTTCACCTACTTCCAGCAGATGGGCGGTTTCGACTGCAAGCCAGTGGCGGGCGAACTGACCTACGGCCTGGAGCGGCTGGCAATGTACATCCAGGGCGTCGACAACGTCTATGACCTGGCCTTCAACGCCGATGGCGTCAGCTATGGTCAGGTGTTCCTGGAAAACGAGCGTGAATTCTCGAAGTACAACTTCGAAGTGGCCGATACCGCCAGCCTGTTCGACGGCTTCACCAAGGCCGAGGCGGAGTGCAGGCGCTGTATCGAGGCCAGTATTCCGCTTGCGGCCTACGATCAGGCGATCGAGGCGAGCCACCTGTTCAACCTGCTTCAGGCGCGCGGCGTGATTTCTGTGCAGGAACGCGCCAGCTACATCGGCCGGGTCCGCGACCTCGCGAAAGGCAGTTGCCAGGCCTGGATCGAGAAGAACAAGGACCAGTGGGCGAAGGACTATCCGGAGTGGACCCTGTGAGCGACTTCCTTCTCGAGCTGCGCTCCGAAGAAATCCCCGCACGGATGCAGGCTGGCGCGCGCGCCGAGCTTGAGACGCTGTTCCGCAAGGAAATGGACGCGGCCGGCGTGGCGCTTGAAGCCATAAACGTCTGGTCGACCCCGCGCCGCCTCGCCCTGATTGCGCGCAACCTGCCGCTCGCCACCGCCGCCGTCAGCGAGGAGGTGAAGGGACCCCGCGTCGGCGCGCCGCCGCAAGCGCTCGAAGGATTTCTGCGCAAGACCGGGCTGAGCCAGGACCAGCTTGTCGAACGCGATGGCGTGTTGTTCGCCATCAGCGAGAAGCCCGGCCGCTCCACTGCCGATGTGCTGGCCGAAGCGGTTCCGGCAATCATCCGTGGTTTCGCCTGGCCCAAGTCGATGCGCTGGGGCGCGGCCTCGATCAGCAGCGAGAGCTTGCGCTGGGTGCGCCCGCTTTCCGGGATCGTCGCGATCCTCGGGGAGGATCTGGTGCCATGCGCGATTGGCGGCATTGCCTCGGGCTTCACCACGCGCGGCCACCGCTTCCACTGCCGCAGAGTATCGCAGGAAAAAGTGGGTATCGGTTTTTCCGATCGCGATACGACCACAAAAGAATCCGAGATCACCATCGGTTCGGCCCACGACTACGCCGAAAAACTGCGCGCCTGCCACGTCATCGTCGATCACGCGGAACGTCAGGACCTGATCCGCGACAAGGCCAGATCGGCGGCTGCGGACGCCGGGTTGGTGCTGGTAGAGGATGAAGGGCTGGTGGTGGAGAATGCCGGGCTCACCGAATGGCCAGTGCCGCTGCTCGGCCGCTTTGACGAGACGTTCCTTGAGGTTCCGCCCGAAGTGATCCAGCTCACCGCGCGGACCAACCAGAAGTATTTCGTCTGCACCGATGCGAACGGCAAGCTCGCCAACGCCTTCGTCTGCACCGCCAACATCGTCGCCAGCGATGGTGGCGCGGCGATCGTCGATGGCAACCGCAAGGTGCTGGCCGCGCGGCTTTCCGATGCCCGGTTCTTCTGGGAACAGGACCGCAAGGTCCGCCTCGAGGATCAGGCGAAGAAGCTGTCGCGGATCACCTTCCACGAAAGGCTTGGC
>JAGWUU010000248.1 GCA_028868335.1 Sphingomonadales bacterium
TGGCAATGACGCGCGTTGCCGCGCTGCCCGGGAACACGGTGTTGTTGAGGCCGAGCGCGCCACCCAGCGGCTGATAGACCGCAAGGGTCTTGTAGTGCGTGTTGCCGATGTTCCGGCCGAAGACCGAAACCGACCAGCGGTCGTCCGGGCCGCTGAGGGTGAAGCGGGTACCGAGGAGCACGTGGCCATCGTCGATCGTCTGCGGGTTGCCATCGTTGACCGAGCCGACGAACTGATCGGAGACAAAGGCCAGATTGCCGTTCAGCGCCCACCGCAGTCCGCTCGACCCCAGCGCACCGGACCAGTCGGCGGCGACGTTGCCGGACCATTTCGGTGAGAAGGTGTTGGGCTTGCCGGTAAGATCCTGCGTACCGCCAAGGCCAGGCAGATTCGATGCATTGGCAAAGGAGGTGAACTTGGAATCGAGGTACGCGATCGACGCCGTGACCGAGAAATTGGACACGGGAGCAATCGTGGTGTCGAATTCGAAGCCCTGCTGGCGCAGGTTGCCCGCATTACGAACGATGAAACTGACCCCGTCGAACGCGCGGTCCTGGAAGCCCGCGATGTCCATGCGATAGAAGGTCAGGTTGGCCTTCAGCGCCCGGTCGAGCCAGGTCGACTTGATCCCGAATTCGTAGTTCTTGACTGTTTCGCGGTCAAAGACGCGCTTGGTGGAGATCAGATTGCCGTTGACGTCGAAGGTCGAGAGCGAGGGTACGCCGCCGCCTGAGTTATAACCGCCCGACTTGTAGCCGGTCGAATGGTTGGCGAACAGCATCACGTCTTCGCTGGGCTTGTAGTTCAGGCTGACGCGGTAGGTGAAGCGGCTCTGGTCGAGATCGGGGAAGGTCAGGACCTCAGGCGCCCGCACTGTCCGGGTGAACGGACTGGATGCCTGGGCGTAGGTTCCCTTCTTGCGGTCCTGGGTCCAGCGGCCTCCCAGCGTCAGGGTAAGCCGATCGGTCAGGTGCAGATTTCCCTGACCATAGATCGCCAGGCTCTTCACGTTCTGGAACACGTTCTGGTCGGTCGCCTTCAGCCCGCCGGTTGAGGCGTAATAGTTGAGGCAGGCCGTGCGCGCCGCGCCGGCTGGAACCAGGACGGTGCAGAAGTTGCTGCCCATGTTCAACTGTTCGCTGAGACGGAAGTTTTCCTCGAAATAGTAGATTCCGCCAACCATGTCGAAGTGACCGTTCAACCACTCCTTCTCAGGCGAGGAAAACTGCAATTCGTGGCTCTGGCTCTTGGAATTGAACAGGCTGCGGCGGTTGAGCAGCGAGACAGGGAAGAAGATCGTATCGCCGTCAAGCTGGTCGTTGTCCCAGACGCGGTAGCTGTTGGTCAGCTTGAGCGAAGAGCTGCCCAGGTCGAGCGTGGCCGTGCTGGAAGCGCCCCAGTTCACGTCCTTCAGCCCGGTCGCCATGACCTGGTTCATGTATCGGTCGTTGAGGTTGGTATCGGGACCGCCGTTGAAGTTGGTCTGGATGAAGGCGAGACGTGCCGCGCTGACGGACGTGGGATCGAAGTCGGAATTGGCGACGCCGTCACCGTTCAGCTTGGTGTAGTCGCCGCGCAGAATCCAGGTGAGGGCGCCGAGATCGGCCTTGAGCGATCCGCGGAACGAAAAATCGTCCGATCCGCCGTAGCGCTTGCCATCAAGACGGTTGATCCACGGACCCTTGTACCACTGGCCCATCCCGGCCAGACGGACTGCAACGTTCTGCGTGAGCGGCGCGTTGACGTAACCGGACAGCTTGTAGCGATCATACGAGCCGACTTCGCCTGATACCGAGCCCGAGAACTCGTTGCGCGGCAGTGCGCTGTGCAGCGAAAGCGCGCCGGCGCTGGCGTTGCGTCCGAACAGGGTTCCCTGTGGTCCGCGCAACACTTCGACACCGTCGATGTCGAGGAACGCGCCGAGGATCGAGCCTGAGCGCGGCACATAGACTCCGTCGAGGAAAACGGCGACGCTCGGCTCGATCAGGGTGTTGGCCAATGAGCCGACACCGCGGATGCCGATCCGGGTCGATCCGGTGTTGGATGAACGTACCGATTGGAAGTTGGTCGCGATGCGGCCAAGGTCCATGACGGTCTGGACGTTTGCGTTCGTCAGCTTTTGCTCGTTGAACGCCGCGATGGAGATCGGCACGCTCTGAAGGTTTTCGGCGCGCTTCTGGGCCGTGACGATGATTTCGTTTGCATCGGCGGGACTGTCTGCGGCTGCGGGACTGTCGGTCGCGGCGGCCTGATCCTGGGCCCAGGCTGGCGCGCAAACGCCAAGAGCAAGGATTACCGCCGTCAGGCTCACGCTTCTGTGCAGATAGTTGATTGGCATTCCACTCTCCCCTTCTTCATTTGTCGGGGACGCTCATAGAGGGACATTTTCGGGAACTTTTTGCATATCGCGACGGTGAATTTGCATTTGGTGCCAAGGGTCGTCGGGCGTGCGGCGGACAAGGGGCATGGGCAAGGTCATGCCGAATCCGGCCCCGCCACACGGCGCGCTTCGTTCGCTATGAAAGCAGTCAGGTCGGCCGCTGTTCCAGGTCAGACAGGTAACTGCGGCGCGCGAGGGCAAAGGCCGCTGCCGCCAGCACGCATGGGATCGGGAGGAGCTGAAACGCGCCAAGCAGGCCCATGCTGTCAGCGGCGCGCCCGGTCAGGATCGGCCCCGGCGCCAGGCCAAGCAGATTATTGGCCAGCGTCCACGTCGCAAAGGCCGAGCTGTGCAGTGCCACCGGGGTAAGGTTGGCGACCATCGCCCCGGCCGGACCCGACGTTCCGGCTACGAAGAACATGGCGATCCCCAGCACGATCAGTTGACCGAGGCCCGACGGCATGTGGAACGCAACGGCCAGCGCCACCGCCGTAATCAGGCTGTAGCTGACCGCCAGCGCGATCTTGCGATCGGGCCGGTTACGCGCGGCGCGATCCGTCACCATTCCACAAAGGACCAGTCCGCTCGCGCAGGTTGCAAGAAACACTGCCGCCAGTTGTCCGGCTTGGCCAACGGGCAGATGATAGTAGCGGTTGAAGTAGCTCGGCAGCCAGGCAGGCAGGGCTGCGGCGGCAAATAGCTGCAAACCGCTGCCAACATAGGCAAGGCGCAGCGAGTTGCTTGAGAACAGGCAGCGCAGCGAGGGTATCGCCGGCTTGGCATCCTTCGTGTGAGCGGCGCATCCACTCAACGCGGCGATCTTTCGTTCCTTGACGATCAGCGGATAGACCAGCGCAAGGCAAAGCCCGAACAGTCCGATTGCGGCGAAGGCGGCGCGCCAGCCATGATCGGCGGCGATCTGCGCGCCGACCGCAACGCCAAGAATTTGCCCCACCAGCCCTCCGGCCTGGAACGCGGAACTCAGCGTGGCGCGCATCCGCGCCGGAAAGACGCTGATCACTACCGCCGCGCCGACGCTGCCGTAGGCCGCTTCACCAAGGCCAACCATCGCCCGGCCGATCAACATATGCTCATAAGAGGCGGCGGCGGCGCAGAACAGGGTCGCAGCGCTCCACAGCGTTGCCATGACGAACAGGCTGCGAACTCTTCCCCAGCGGTCCGCCAACAGGGAGAGCGGAAAGGTCAGAACGCCGACCAGAACCGCGACGATGCCGGAAAGGACGCCGAGCTTGGTGTCCGACAAGGTCCATTCGGCCTTGAGCAACGGGAACACCGCGTTCAGCACCTGGCGCGCCATGTAATCGGAAATCAGGAGGCCGAAATTCAGCGCAAAGATGATCCAGCCATAAGCAACCGCCCGGGTCATTCCACCCGGACGGTCACTCGTCGCCACGATCGGTGCGTGGCTCACACTCAGGCCGCGACCAGCAGGCCCGCGCCAGGACGGTAGCCGACCGGGTTGGGCAGCCAGCCGTTCTTTTCGAGCGTTTCCTCGGTCGTCTCGTAGAACGTGCCGATCTGGTAGATGCTGCGCGCCTGTTCAGCCGTGGCGATCGGGCGGAACAGCTCACCGGAGATCCGCACGAGCCGTTCGATCTGCTGGACCGACGATGCGCGTTCGCCGCGACGGCCCCACAGGTTGTCTTCCTGGCCGACCCGGGCGTGGAAGCCCATCGCGATGCCCATCGTGCAAAGCGGATAGACGCTGCGCATCAGGCCCTCGACCGTGAACACCGCGTTCTGCGGCAGGCGGTTGACGAACTCGAGCAGGTTGCGCGGGTTGGGACCGTCAGCCCCGCCGCCGATCGCCACCCAGTTGCAGACCATCGGCCCCTTGTAGTGACCGGCACGCACCAGCCGCTCGACCGTTTCGAGATCGCGCGAACAGGTAATCATGAAGTGGGTCTGGATCCCCGACGCGCTCAGGCGCTTGATGTGTTCCTTCATGAAGGCCGGGCCGGCGTCATAGGTCATCTCGGTATAGGCTGCGCGGTAGGCCGGTTCCCACATCGAGGTGCCTTCGCAGTCCTCGCGGGTGATCAGCTCCATCACGTTCATCTGGTTGGTGTTGACCGCCAGCGTGACCTGATCGGG
>JAGWUU010000249.1 GCA_028868335.1 Sphingomonadales bacterium
CGCCAGGGCATCGACCTCAGTGCCGTGCCGCGCATGAGCGCCGAGGATGTCGTCACGGCCAGCCTCGCCGGGATCGCGCTGGGTGAGCTTGTCTGCACACCGGGGGTTGCGCGCCGCGACCTGCTCGATGCGATATTCGACGCGAGCCGCGCCGCCTTCGCGGGGCAATCCCCCGAACTTGCCGAGCGTTATCGTTCCGGCTGACCGTGCCGCGACCGTCGCCCCGATCCCCCTGCCCACCATGCCCGAAGGAAGTCCGATGCCCACCAATCCTGCCGCCATGCTCGATGCCGAGTTCGGCTCCTTCCCGGCGCTGGTCCAGGCCTGGGGCGAGGTACGCGGCGATTCACCCGCGCTGTACGACGGCACGACCGCCCTTTCGTGGCGCGAGACGGCCGCGCTGGTCGAACGGATCGCCGCGCGGCTCCAGGCCGACGGACTCAAGCGCGGGCAAGCGGTGGCGATCCTTGGCACCTCAACCGTCGCCTATGCGCTGGTGTTCCTCGCCGCGATCCGCGCCGGAGGCTGCGCCGCGCCGCTGACCACCAGCGCCAGCCCCGACCAGTTGGCCGGAATGGCGGCGGATTCGGGGGCGATCCACCTGTTCGTCGACCGCGCCAAGCTGACCGAGCTGGGCGACTTCGCGCTGCCCACTGCCAACCAGATCGTGCTCGACGAGGAGTTGGACGCCTTCATGGCTCCCGAAGGAACGCAGGCCGCGCCGTTCGAACCGGCTGACGGCGACCCCTTCAACATCATCTATTCCTCGGGCACCACCGGCGTCCCCAAGGGCATCGTCCATTCGCACGGGATGCGCTGGCGCCAGATGACCTTCCGCGCGGCGATGAACTACGGCACGGACAGCCGCACGCTGACCTCCACCCCGCTCTATTCGAACACCACGATGGCGGTGTTCCTGCCCACGATGTATTCGGGCGGCTGCGCCTCGATAATGGGCAAGTTCGATACCGAAAAGTGGCTGCAACGCGCGCAGGACGAGCGGATCACCCACACCATGCTGGTTCCGGTGCAATACCGCCGCCTGATGCAGTTCGACCGGTTTGACGCTTACGACCTTTCCTCGCTCAGGATGAAGTACTGCACCAGCGCGCCGTTTCCCGCCGATCTCAAGGCCGAGGTGCTGGCGCGGATGCCCGGCGGGCTGATCGAGATCTATGGCATGACCGAGGGCGGACTGGCCTGCATCTTCCCGGTGCACGAACACCCCGACAAGCTCCACACCGTCGGCAAGCCCGCGCCGGGGCATTTCCTCAAGGTCCTCGACGAGGCGGGCAACGAGGTGCCGCCCGGCGTAGCGGGCGAACTGGTCGGCAAGTCATCGACGATGATGCTGGGTTACAAGAACCAGCCCGAAAAGACCCGCGAAGGCTACTGGATCGACCCCGCCGATGGTTCGACCTGGCAGCGCATGGGCGACGTTGGGCGCCTAGATGCCGATGGCTTCGTGGAACTGGTCGGGCGGACCAAGGACGTGATCATTTCGGGCGGATTCAACATCTTCCCGATCGATCTCGAAGCTGAACTGGCGAAGGACGCAAGGGTGGTCGAGGCCGCCGTAGTTGGCGTGCCGAGCGAGGCCTGGGGCGAAACCCCGGTGGGCTTCGTCGTGCTGAAGCCGGGCACCGGCGAAGGCGCGCTGGAGGATATTCGCACAGTCGCCAACAGCCGCCTCGGCAAGACCCAGCGGGTCGCCGAACTCTATGCGATCGACGAGATGCCGCGCAGCCACATCGGCAAGCTGCTCAAGACTGAACTGAGGGAGCGGGTGCCGCAACGGGCGCGCTGATCCCCCGCGCACCGCGCAAGAACAGCGTCAGCGCGATGAAGGCGAAGCCCGCAGCCACCAGCAGCGGCATCGCCGGGAGGCGGACCAGCGCGGTCGCCCCGCTGAACTTGGCGAAGACCCCCGAATAGAGCGGCGGGCCGATGATCTGCGCGATCGAGCCGATCGACTGGGTCGCGCCTTGCAGCTCGCCCTGGCTGCTGGCATCGACGGCCCGGCTGTTGAGCGCCTGGATCGAGGGCTGGATGAAGCCCTGCAATCCGCCGATCGCGATCGCGAGGTAGATCGTCGGCGTGCTGGTGGCGAACACATAGAGGACGGCGGAGGTGGCAAAGGCGGCGACGCCCAGCATCACCGTTCTGCGCTCGCCCAGCACCGGCAGCACGAAGCGCAGGCCAACCCCCTGGACCAGTGCGCTGACCAGCCCGACCACGGCCAGCGCCACGCCGATCTGCTTCTGATCGAAACCATAGGCAGCGATGGCGAAATAGGCCCAGATCGCCGGATAGACGATATGCGCGAGTTGCCACACGCCCAGCGCCGCGACGAACCACAGCACCGTCGAGGACTGCCCCCGCAGCGCCTTGAGCGAGGCGAAGGCGTTGGCGCGGGCCAGCTCGAACGGGCGGCGCCTGTCGGCGGGCAGGCTCTCGCGCAGCACCGCCAGTCCCAGCACGAAGTTGGCGAGCGCCAGCCCCGCGGCTGCGAAGAATGGCAGGTGCGGCCCGATCGCGCCGAGAATGCCGCCCAGCGCCGGGCCGAAGATGAAGCCGAAGCCGAAGGCCATACCCATCAGCCCGAAGCTCGCCGCGCGTTTCTCGGGCGGGGTGATGTCGGCGATGTAGGCATAGGCGGCGGAATAGCTTGCCCCGGTCATCCCCGCGACCAGCCGCCCGACCACCAGCCACCACAGCGCCGGGGCCAGCCCCATGATCGTGTAGTCCACGCCCATCGCGAGAATCGAGGCCAGCAGCACCGGCCGTCGCCCGAACCGGTCGGAAAGGTTGCCGATGATCGGTGCGAACACGAACTGCATCGCCGCATAACCCGCCCCCAGCCACCCGGCATAGACCGCGGCGCTGTCCACCGGCATCCTGCCCAGATGCATGATGAGCTGCGGTAGCACCGGCATGATGATACCGAAGCCGAGCATGTCGATCAGAACGATGGCGAAGACGACCCCGATCGAGGCGCGGTTGGGCATGGGCGAGGCTTCCTTCTTTTGCCTTGCCTAGCGCGTAACCCCTTCAGGACCAACCATCTCGCGCAGCCGTCGACAAGCTCTGACCGGGCGGGGTCGGAATTTGACAAGGGCCTCGCCCAGCCTGAGCTTGTCGAAGGCCACGCGCTGGCCTATCGGCCCGCAATGACCATCCAGCCTTCTGATTCCATCCTTATCGTCGATTTCGGCAGCCAGGTGACCCAGCTTATCGCCCGCCGCGTGCGCGAGGCGGGGGTCTATTCCGAGATCGCACCGTTCAGCAGCGCCGCCGCGGCCTTCGCCCGGATGCAGCCGAAGGGGATCATCCTTTCGGGCGGCCCTGCCTCGGTACTCGACGAGAACGGTCCGCGCGTGCCGCAGGAAATCCTCTACAGCGGGTTGCCGATCATGGCGATCTGCTATGGCCAGCAGGCGTTGATGCACCAGCTTGGCGGCGAGGTGGTGCAGGGCGACGCCGGAGAATTCGGCCGGGCCTTTATCGAGATTTCGGACAGGTGCGTGCTGTTCGACGGTCTGTGGGCCGAAGGCGAAACCCATCAGGTGTGGATGAGCCACGGCGACAAGGTGGCAAGCCTTGCACCCGGCTTCCGCCCCGTCGCCTCAAGTCCCGGCGCGCCCTTCGCGGTCATCGCCAACGACGAGAAGCGCATCTACGCGATGCAGTTCCATCCCGAGGTGGTCCACACCCCCGATGGCGGCAAGCTCTACAAGAACTTCGTGCGCCACGTCTGCGGCCTTGCGGGCGACTGGACCATGGCCGAATTCCGCAAGACCAAGATCGACGAAATCCGCGCCCAGGTCGGCAAGGGCAAGGTGATCTGCGGCCTGTCCGGCGGGGTCGACAGCGCCGTCGCCGCGGTGCTGATCCACGAGGCGATTGGCGACCAGCTCACCTGCGTTTTCGTTGACCACGGCCTGATGCGGCTGGGCGAGGCCGAGCAGGTCGTCGCACTGTTCCGGGGCCACTACAACATTCCGCTGGTCCACAAGGACGTCTCGGCGCTGTTCCTCGGCGGCCTTGCCGGTGTCACCGACCCGGAGGCCAAGCGCAAGTTCATCGGCAAGACCTTCATCGACGTGTTCGAGGAAGAGGCCAGGCAGGTCGGTGGGGCCGATTTTCTGGCCCAAGGGACGCTCTATCCCGACGTGATCGAAAGCGTTTCCTTCACCGGCGGACCCTCGGTGACGATCAAGAGCCACCACAATGTCGGCGGCCTGCCCGAACGCATGAACATGCAACTGGTCGAGCCGCTGCGCGAGCTGTTCAAGGACGAGGTGCGCGAGCTGGGCCGCGAGTTGGGCCTGCCCGAGGTATTCGTCGGCCGCCACCCCTTCCCCGGCCCGGGCCTCGCGATCCGCATCCCCGGCGAAGTCACGCGCGAGCGCTGCGACATCCTGCGCAAGGCCGACGCGATCTACCTCGAGGAAATCCGCAACGCCGGGCTTTACGACGCGATCTGGCAGGC
>JAGWUU010000250.1 GCA_028868335.1 Sphingomonadales bacterium
CAATCTGATCCGGGGCGAGACGACCGATTTCTACATGGCCGTCAAGGCCGAGCCGGGTGAGAACGTGGTGTTCAGTTGGATCACCTGGCCCAGCCGCGAAGCGCGTGACCATGGCAACAAGGCGGCGATGGCCGACCCGCGCTTCGCCGAATTCGCGCCAAATGAGATTTTCAACGGAAAGCGCATGATTTTCAGCGGATTTCAGAACATGCTGGACGTCAGATCATAGGAGAGATGTCATGGGAACTCTGCAAGGTAGCTGGGTCTGGTACGAACTGGTCACTCCCGACCCTGACGGCGCCAAGGCGTTCTACGACGCGGTGGTCGGCTGGACCATTGATGCCGCCCCCGCCGGCGAGATGGACTACCGCATGATCGTCAACCCCGATCGCGGCCTTACCGGCGGCGTAATGCGCCTGACCGCGGACATGGCTAACCACGGCGCAAGGCCGATCTGGCTCGGCTACATCGGTGTCGACAACGTGGATGCCAGCGTTGAGGCGATCGAGGCCGCTGGCGGCAAGGCGCTGCTCCCTGCTTTCGACATTCCCCAGGCCGGACGCATCGCCATGGTCGCCGATTGCTGCGGCGCGCCGTTCTACGTGATGACCCCCACCCCTCCCCCGGGCGGCGGCGAAAGCACCTCATTCTCATCGATGCCCAATCCGGGCCGTTGCGGCTGGAACGAACTCTATGCTGGCAACCAGGCCAGCGCGATCGCGTTCTATACCGGGCAGTTCGGCTGGACCCTGCCCGAGCCGATGGACATGGGACCGATGGGCAAATACCAGTTCATCGCCCACGACGGAGTGACGGTCGGCGCGATCATGCAAAAACCGGAGCAGGTGCCCGCGGCCTTGTGGGCTCATTACTTCTGGGTCCCCGGGATCGAGGCCGCCAAGACGCGGATTGAAGCCAACGGCGGGCAAGTGATCAACGGGCCGCATGAAGTGCCGGGGCCGCTCTGGATCGTACAGGGCATCGACCCGCAGGGAGCGATGTTCAGCCTGGTCGGCAACAAATAGACGCAGGCCGATCGGGTCATTGACGGGGAGCCAAGGTTCCCGCAATGTTCCGGTCTTGCGACTGGGAGATGCGGCATGGTCGACTACACGTTCTTCACCAATCCGATGAGCCGGGGCCAGATCGCCCGCTGGGCGCTGCACGAAGCAGAAACGGACTATGCCCAGGTGCTGGTGCCGTGGGACAACAAGCCCGCCGCGCTGCTCGCCGCCAACCCCATGGGCAAGGTGCCGACACTGGTGCATCACAGCACGACCGGCGACAAGGTCGTGACCGAATGTGCCGCGATCTGCGCCTATCTGGCCGAAGCTCATCCCGAGGTTGGCCTTGGCCCGTCGGCGGACGAATGCGCCAACTACTATCGCTGGCTGTTCTTCGCCGCCGGGCCGCTGGAGCAGGCGATCATAACCCGTTCGATGGGCTGGGAGTTGCCCAAGGAACGAGAGGTCATGGCCGGGTGGGGTAGCTATGAACGGACCATCGCCGCGCTCGAGGGGCATTTCGAAGGCAACAACTATGTCTGCGGGAACCGCTTCACCATGGCCGACGTTTACGTTGGCAGTCAGGTCGACTGGGGGCTGACCTTCGGGTCGATCCCGCCGAACGAGGCTTTCGTCGCCTATGCGGAGCGGATGCAGGCGCGGCCCGCCTACAAGGCCGCCAAGGCAATCGACAACAAGTTGATCGAGGAGAGCCGGAAATGACCGACGCCACCCTGTGCCTGTGGTTCGACGCCGATGCCGAAGAGGCAGCGCATTTCTATGCCGAAACCTTTCCCGGCAGCAGCGTCGGCAAGGTTCATCGTGCGCCGAGCGACAATCCTTCGACCAAGGCCGGGGCGGTGCTGACCGTGGAATTCACGGTGCTGGGCTTCAAGTGCATCGGCCTCAACGGTGGTCCGGCATTCAAGCCGAACGAGGCCTTCTCGTTTCAGATCGCCACCGACAGCCAGGAGGAAACCGACCGCTATTGGACCGCCATCGTCGGCAACGATGGCGAGGAAAGCAGGTGTGGCTGGTGTCGCGACAAGTGGGGCTTCTCGTGGCAGATCACACCGCGCGCGCTGACTGACGCCATGGCCAAGGGTGGTGAAACCTCCCGTCGCGCATTCGAGGCGATGATGACGATGCGCAAGATCGACATTGCCGCGATCGAGGCTGCGGTAGCCGGGGCCGAAGCGGCATGAGCCCGGAATTCTCGGTGTGGATTCACGTTTCGCGCCCCCCGGCCGAAGTCTTTGAGGCAGTCGCCGATCCGGCGCTGCTGTCGCGGTATTTCACGACCGGCGGCGCAGTCGGGCGAATGGAAACCGGGCAGACCGTCCAATGGGATTTTCATGATTTCCCCGGAGCCTTTCCGGTCGAAGTGATCGAGGCCATCCCCGGTGAGCGCATCCAGTTCCTGTGGCGCCGCAATGACGGAAGCGGCAACAATGAGGTGCGTTTCGTGTTCGAACCAGTCGATGGCGGCAGCCGTACCAAGGTGTCGGTAACCGAAACCGGCTGGGCCGCGGATGACGCAGGACGGAAGGCATCCTATGCCAACTGCATGGGCTGGTCGCAGATGCTCTGCGCCCTCAAGGGCTGGCTGGAATACGGAATCAACCTGCGCGAAGGGGCCTACAAATGACGCTGGCACTCTATGGTCATCCTTTCTCGTCCTACACCTGGAAGGCGCTGATCGCCCTTTACGCCAATGCCACCCCGTTCGAATTCCGGATGCTTGACGAACACCATCACGACAATGCCGCGTTCGTCGCCAACGCCAGCCCGCTCGGACGGTTTCCAGTACTGGTCGATGGAGAACGCACGGTGTTCGAAGCGACCTGCATCGTCGACTATCTCCATCTCCACCACCCTGGACTGTTCGCCCTGCTCCCCGACGATCCCGACGCCGCGATCGAGGTGCGGATGCTTGATCGGGTGTTCGACCTGTCGGTGATGGATCCGGTGCAGGGAATCGTCTCCGAGCATATCCGTTCACCGGGCAAGCCCGATCCGCTGGTCGTGGCCCGCTCGCTCGACCAGTTGGACCGCGCCTATCGCTGGATCGACGCCTGGTTGCGACGCAGCCTCCATGGCGGCGATGCGATCACCCTTGTCGAATGTGCGGCGGCGCCAAGCCTGTTTTACGCCGACTGGGTCCATCCCATACCGGAAGCCTGCCCCGTCTTGCGCCAGTGGCGCGCGCACCTGCTCGCCCTGCCCCCGGTCGCGCGCTGCGTGGACGAGGCGCGCCCCTATCGCCCATTGTTCCCGCTTGGCGCGCCTGACCGGGATTGAGGAGAAACAATCCCATGCCCTATGAACTGTCGGTCACACGCCTCATCGCCGCCCCGCCGGAAAAGGTCTGGAACGTCATGGTCAATGGCACCGATGAATGGTGGTGCCCCAAACCCTGGCGCGCCGAGGTGGACTTCGGATCGCGCAAGCCCGGTGGACGGTCCATGGCCAGGATGCACGGCCCCAATGGCGAGCAGAATGATCACCCAGGTTTCCTGCTCGCCTGGGACGAGGGCCGACGCTTTGCCATGACGGACGCCATCGAAGAGGATCTGCAACCGGCAGGGCCGTTTATGCTCGGCATCTGGGAAATTGCGCCCGAGGGCAGCGGCACGCGCTATACCGCGCGGGCGCGGCACTGGACGCCCGAGAGCATGGCACACCATCGCGACATGGGATTCGAGGAAGGCTGGGGCGCCTGCGCCGATCAGTTGAAGGCGCTGTGCGAAGGCAACTGATCAGGCAAAGGCTGCGGCCTTCCTGAGCAACTGATACGCCTCGACCACTGCCTGCAACCGTTTCTCCCCCGACCGATCCCCGCCGTTGCGATCGGGATGCAGAGCGTGGACCAGTTCCGAATAGCGGAGGCGCAACGCACGGCGATCGGCGTCGAGCGGCAGTTCCATCAATTCAAGCGCGCGGCGCTCATCCGGTGTGACCTGTCGACCATCCGCGCGCTCCGCCGGTCGGCGCGCCCGCGCCCTTGCACCGATTGCCTCCAGCGGATCGGAAAAATCCGCCCAGCGGGGCGCGGAATCGATTCCGGCAGTCGGGCTGAAGGCGCGGGTCTGGCGGTCCCAGCCATGGATTGGCGATTGCGCGCGCAGGATTTCCTCGGATGTCATGCCATCGAACCAGTCGTACCCCGCGTTGAATTCGCGGACGTGATCAAGGCAGTACCAGCGATAGTCACCCGGCCCATCGAACCCGGACGAACGCACGCCGGGCGCGCGAAACTCACCCGGCTCGACGCAACCCGCGCGCTCGCAGCGGCGTGCGCTGTCCCTTACACGTCCATGAAATCTATCGTGCATCACGGCTTCCACATGGCGATTGTTCGGCTAGAAGTGAAGTCCGAGGAGTCAGAGATGACAGGTCCGCTTGCCCACGAAATGGAATCGCTGCTGCGCGCAGCCTTCGCCCCCGCTCACCTCGACGTGATCAACGACAGCG
>JAGWUU010000251.1 GCA_028868335.1 Sphingomonadales bacterium
TCGCACAGACCTTGGTAACGCTCCCCTAGTTCGGGTGCGATCGTCTCGCCCAGAAATGCCAGCCGGGTTCGGCCGGCCGCGATCAGGCACTCGCCCGCCAGCCTGCCTCCCTTGCGGTTGTCGACGCCGACGGTGCAGTGAACCTGTCCATCGCGATGGCTGCCCCAGACCACCATCGGGCGATACCACTGCGCCACGCGCTCGATCGCGTCGAACTGGTTGGACTGGCCGATCAGCAATACGCCATCGAGCAGGCCTGAATCGACAATGCGCTCCAGCCAGTCCTCTGCATCGGGAATAACGCGGCTAAGAGTGATATCGTAGCCAATCTCGGTCAGCGAGTCGGCAAGATGGCCCAGGATCGCCATGAAGAACGGATCGGACAGGTGCTGGCGCCGTTCGTGTCCGAGCGGCACGACCACGCCGATCGCCCGCGTTTCCTGAACGCGCAGGCGTCGCGCCATCTGGTTGGGACGGAACCCGTGCTCACGCGCCAATGCCTGGATCCGTTCGCGCGTTTCCCGGTTGACCAGCGACTTGTTGGCAAGCGCCCGGCTGACGGTTCCGGCGGAAACCCCCGCCAAACGCGCCAGTTCCGCGATGTTACGGATGCGCACGGTGGGGGTAAAATCGTTCATACCTTGGTATTTGGCCTCAACAAACCTGTCTCAGCCGTTTGTGACCTGCGGCAGCGGACTGTCAACCCGCTAGGGCTCCGCGGCACCTCGAATAGCTTCGACCCAACTGTTGCAGCAGTGACACACATCAATCCATTTTGCAATCGATTGAAGATTGTCATTGCAATCGATTGTTGTGTGTGTCACTTGACCATTGACTTGCTGTGGCAAGCACCAGTTTCAATCCAAGGGGAGAGGACATGAAGAAGTTTACTCTGCGCAATTGCGCGTCCGTCGCCGCGATCGCAACAATGGGTCTGCTGGCCCAACCGGCGATAGCGCAGGATGCCACGACCGCCAGCGATTCGGACAACTCGGGACTGAACGAGATCGTCGTCACCGCCTCGGGCAAGGACAAGACCCAGCTCAACACCTCGATCTCGGTAACCAGCGTCACGGCTGAGACGATCGAGGCATTCAAGCCCAGCTCGGAAGCGGAAATCTTCCGCATGATCCCGGGTATCCAGGTTGCCGGCACCGCCGGTCCGGCCGGTAACTCGAACATCGCGGTCCGTGGTCTGCCCGTCGCCACCGGCGGTTCGCCTTTCGTGCAGATCCAGGAAGATGGCCTGCCGACCGTACTGTTCGGCGACATCCAGTTCGGCAACAATGACTACTGGACCCACTTCGACGCCTCGGTCGCCAATGTCGAAGGTGTGCGCGGCGGTTCGGCTTCGACCTACGCATCGCAGGCCCCCGGCGCCGTCCTCAACTACATCAGCCAGACCGGCAAGAAGGAAGGCGGCTACATCCAGCTCAACAAGGGTATCAACTACGACGAGAACAAGGTTGACCTGCGTTACGGCGGCCACATCAACGACACGCTCTATTTCCATGTCGGCGGCTATTTCAAGGTCGGTCGCGGTCCGCTCCATTCGGGCTACAACGTGTCGAACAGCTACCAGATCAAGGCGAACGTCACCAAGGAGTTCGACGACGGCAAGGGCTACTTCCGCCTGCTGTTCAAGCGTGCCGACACCAAGGAGCCGAACTACACCGGCGGCGTCGCCACAGCCACGCTGAGCAACGGCCGCGTGTCGAACATTCATCCGATCGCAGGTTACGACGGGCGCGAGCAGTCGAACATTTCGATCTACAACCAGGACATGCGGGTTGTGAATTACGACGGCTCGGTTTCGACCGAACCACTTGACGGCATCACCACCAAGGCGACCTCGATCCAGAACCAGTTCCACTACGAGTTCAACGACGCGATCAAGGTCGACAACAACGCCCGCTGGACCAACATGAGCGGCGCCTTCGCCAATGCGTTCCTCAACGTCGGCAAGGCCTCGAACGTGATCGGTTCGACCGTGAACGGCGGAACCGTCGCGGAAATCCGTTATGCCAACGGGCCCAAGGCTGGGCAGCTCTATACCGGCACCTATGTCAACAACAACGCCAACTTCCGCACCAACATCCGCGACATCGGCAGCTTCGCCGATGACCTGGCGCTGTCGGGCAAGTTCGACATGGCGGGCGGCAAGCTGACCGCGCGGGCCGGCCTGTTCTACATGAACCAGAAGATCGCCATGGATTGGCACGTCAACCAGGCGCTGGGCGAAATCAGCGGCAACAACCCGGCACAGCTTGACCTCTACACCGCCGCCGGTGCCAAGCTGACCGTTGACGGTATCTCGGGCTATAACAACAACTGGGGCGATTGCTGCGCCCGCACATACGACCTGAGCTACGCCGACACGGCACCCTACGCCGCGCTTGACCTCGATACCGATCACTTCGACATCGATGCCAGCGTCCGCTTTGACAACGTCCATGCCTCGGGCTCGGCGGTCAACAATACGATCATGCTCGATACCAACGGCGACGGCGTCTTTGACACCACCTCGTCGGGCCCGACGCTCTACACCCCCGTCACCACCTACAACGCGGTGACTGGCACAACGGTCGTGGTCAACATCCCGACGATCCTGCCCAACGGCACCAAGGAAGTGCTGAACTACTCGCGCAACTATACCTCGTGGTCGCTAGGCGCGCTGTACAAGCTCAGCCACAACACCAGCCTGTTCGTCCGCGCCTCGCGTGGCGGACGCTTCAACGCGGATCGCCAGACGCTCAGCCAGAAGTTCACGACAAGCGGCGCGCTGGCCCCTGCCGGTGTTTCGCCCTCGGTGGACTTCGTCAACCAGTACGAAGCGGGCGTGAAGACCCGCGGCGACCTGGCCGGTGGCCGCTTCACCGCGGAATTGACGCTGCTCAAGGGCAACTTCAAGCAGAGCACCTTCGAACTGTCAGCGACCAAGTGCAACGGCGCCGCCGGTGGCTGCATCATCGACGCCAAGTACAAGTCCTACGGTGCCGAATTCTACGGCACATACCAGAACGGCGGGTTCTCGCTGGTCGCCAACGCCACCTTCTCGAAGGCGACGCGCGCCAGCTCGGGTTCGAACACCTACACCCGTTCGCCGAACATCCCCGACCTGATCTACACCGTCTCGGCCAACTATGACTTCGGTGACATCGCCAGCTTCGGCGTCAATGCCACCGGCCAGTCGAGCACGCTGGGTGATGACGGCTGGGTCTATCCGGGCAGCACCACTTTCGGTGCGGTGCTCTGGGTGCGTCCGGTGCAGAACCTGGCCCTGGGCATTCAGGCCTACAACCTGTTCAACAAGTATGACCTGCGCGGCGCCGGTAACGTGGCGGATGCCACCGCCGGGGTCATCGGAAGCGGTGTGACGATCGGACGGACTTTCACCGGATCGATCAAGTACAGCTTCTGATCCCGGGCTGCGATGCTGAATTGAGAGAAAGGGGGCAACGGTTGTTGTCCCCTTTTTCCTTTGCTGCCACTCTCAAGACCAATGAACGATACACCCGCTGCCCCTGCTTGCGCCGATACGACGGCTGCCGCGATAGCCAAGGCGATCGTGCGTCTGCGTTCGGCTGGACGGGTCAGCCCATCCGACCGCGATGACGCCCTTGCCCTGGCGCGTAGCGGATTGCAGGCCGGATTGGCTGGTCAGGCGATCCCGCTGCTGGCGGCGCTCCAGACGCACTGTCCCGCCGATACTTCGGTGACGCTGCTCCACGGGGTCGCACTAAGACAGCAACAACGCCTCGGCGAAGCCGCTGCTGTATTTGCCGCCGCGCGCAGTGCGGGCTGCGCCGACCCTCTGCTTTTGCAGGGCCTTGCGCAGACACGCTACGAACTAGGCCTGCCTGCCGCTGCGCTGTTTGGCGACGCGCTGCAAGTCTTGCCCGATGACGCTGAACTTGCCCGCAATCATGCCACGGCGCTGGCTGCGGAAGGAGAACCGCTGAAGGCGGAATCCTTGCTGGAAGCCCATTTGGTCGCGCAGCCCGATTGGCTCGACGGACACAAGGCTCTTGCGACGCTGCGCTGGACCCGGGGCGACCAGTCCCGCTTTGCCGAAAGCTATGCCATCGCCGTCCAGGCACGCCCTTCGAACAGCGATTTGTGGCTGGCCTGGTTTCGCGCCCTCGCCCAGACCCGCGCGTGGGATGCGGCTCGTGCAGTTCTCGATCAGGCCGAACGCGCGATCGGACAAAGTGCTGCGCTGATGGTTTCGCGACTGTTCGTCGCCAGCGAAGCGGGTGATCTTGCCGAGGCCGAGCGTCTGCTCGCCGTAACGGCATCTTTCGAAGGCGAAACAGTCGCGCTGTGCCGCGTGCGCCACCACTTGCGCCAGGGACGACCGCGTGAAGCGGAGGCGGAAGCGCTGCGCTACCTGCTCACGCCCTCTGCCACTCTGTTCTGGCCTTACCTTTCGCTGGCGTGGCGGCTTGCTGGCGATTCACGCCATGTCTGG
>JAGWUU010000252.1 GCA_028868335.1 Sphingomonadales bacterium
ACTTGGGCAGTGAACGGTGTTCCAGTTCGGCCGGCTTGGGCGGACCATAGTTGAAACGCTCACGCTCCTTCTCACCGGCCCCGGCGCCGGGAGCGATATTCATCGACGAGAGGAAGCGATTGGTCGCCGCCAGCGTCTGATACCGCGCGAAAATCGCCGAGAAGCGGGCCGTTTCCAGCCGTACCTGGGTGTTGTAGCGCGAGTTCTGCGCATTGAGCACATCGAGCAGCGAGCGACGGCCGACATTGAACTGGCTGCGGTAAGACAGCAGCAGATCGTCGCTGACCTTGCTTTGCAGCTCAAGATCATTGCTCAGGCGGATCTCGGTATCTGTCTTGGACCAGGCGGTGCGGACGTCCTCCTCGGACTGGCGCACGACGGTATAGAGCCGGTAGCGCGATTCACTCGCACGACGGACCATCTCCTGGTAGTTGGCGCGATTGATCCCGCCATCGAAGACATTCCAGCGCAGGAAAGCGCGCGCCTCGACATCGCGAGTGCCGCCGTGAACCGCATCGATGTCGTGGCCGACCCGACCAGTGACATCGACCCCAATTTTGGGAAGCTGGTTCGCCTTGGTGCTGTCGGCCAGAGCATGGGCCGCATCGACATCGGCCTCCGCCTCGCGAACCAGCGGATTCTGGGTGCGGGCCAGGCCCACAGCCTCGGTCACCGAACCCGGCAGGGCCTCCGTCAGAAGCGGCGGCTGAACCACGGCGTCGACATCCAGCCCGGAAAGCGTGCGCAACTGGATCTTTGCCTCGGTCAGCGCTTGCTCGGCCTCGATCGTCTGAACCCGCGCGGCCTGGAGGCGTTCCTGCGCCTGTTGCTGGTCTGCGATCGAGATCGAACCCTGCTCGACGCCCGACCCCAGATCCTTCACCAGCGCTTCGTGGAAGGCCACATTGTCAATGCTCGCCGCAACGACGCGCTGCTGGAGCAGCACGTCCAGGTATTGGCGGGCGACCTGCAGCCCGATGAACTCCGACCGTTCGACCACGCGCAACGAGGCCCCGTCAACCCGCGCCGCCTGGCGCAGCAGCTCGCCCCGGCGGCGGCCGAAGTCGATCGCGACCCACTCGGCCCGCGCCTCGGCCCCGACAGGGTAAAGCTCATCGTTCTGGATTCCCAGCGCCCTGCGCGTCGGATTGTCGAGGTGTTGGATCCCGCCGTAGCCCTCAAGATCGACGCGCGGTGCATATAGGCCCTGGGCCTGCTTGCGCTCAAACTGGATAGCTTCCTTGTTGAACTGCGCCTGTGCGACCTGAGGATTGGAATTCACCGCGACGGTGATGACATCCTGCATCGAAATCGGCGCTGACTGCGCCAGAGCGGGTGTTGCGATGCCGGACAGCAATACTGCAAGGCTGGCGGCGAGCGATGTACGAATGGTCATGGTCCTGCCCCCTGCAATCATTTCTGAACGGTGATTTCGACACGGCGGTTCTGCGGATTGCGCTCACCGTCGGGGGTCGGAACTTTGGGTTCGCTTTCGCCGTGGCCGGAAACCGCCATCGCGCCGCGATCGGCGCCCTGCACAGTCATCATCTGGGCAACGGCTTCGGCACGACGCATCGAGAGGGCATTGTTGTACGCCTCGCTGCCGGAACGATCGGTATGCCCGGCAATGCCCAGGCCCTTCCAGCCACAGGCCTTGAGGTTCTGCACGGCGGCCTGGATGATCGGCGCGGCGCTTTCGGGCGGCGCCGCACTATCCCAATCAAAGAAGACGATTCCGGCGATCGGTTCGCCGCACGCCGGATTGACGACGGGCGGCGGCGGCGCCTGGACCGCAACAGGCTGCGGCTCGCGCGGCTGCTGCTGCATCCGGTCATAGGCATCGGCGCACTTGCCGATCGAGACGGCATCCTTGGTCGAGCTTTTGAGAAAGCCCAGCGCGATGCCGCATTGCGCCTTGGCCTGGATCGCCCAAAGATAGCGCGGATCGTTGGCCCCGACAGTACCGCCGTCCCGGCTCAACGCCAGCGCGGCATCATAGCGCTTGCCAATTTCCCCCTTCAGCGCGGAAACCGACATACCCGAAAGGTCGGCCGCACTGGCCTGCGCCTGGGCGGCAGCCGGAAAGGCAACCGTCGCAGAGGCAAGCACTGCCATCGTTAGCTTTGAATTTGTACGCATCGCGATATTCCCCAATTTCGCTGCAATCTCACTCACCAATCGATCACGCCAGGACGGCTGCCTGTTCGTGATCAAGCGTCTGCATCAGATTGAAATGCGACGCCCCCGCCTCATGCCCTGAACCCTGCACGCTGCTGTTGAGCAGTCCCTGGAGTGCAAAGTCACCAAGCTTCGACGACGTTCCTGCCAGTTCCGCGCCATTGACGGCGAAGTGCTGGACGATGCTATCAACCGCCTGGCTGCCCAAGGCGTCTGACAACGCCTCGGCAACCACCGGCTGGGCCTTTACCGTTTCCGTCTGCGCCGCAACGCCCTGCCCGCCAGCCGACAGCAACGCATCCATAGTTGAGGATGCATCGTGGAAGTTGAACAGCGCGCTCTTCTGGGCACTTTCTACGGTATCGGCCTTGAGGGCGCCGTGATCGACCAGATTGGCCAGCGTGACACGGATATCCTGGGTTTCGGCCACGGTTTCCTGATGGCTGTCGACCACCTGCGCCACCTTGGCCACTGCCACCGGCGATGCCTGATTGAAAGCCGGCTCGGCCGCCGCAGCGGGGAGATCGACTGACACAGAGGCTTGGGTCACTGGCATATCCAGCGTGTGCGCCGTGGCGACCTGCAGCCCGGCGGCAGCCGCCGGGTTTGCATGCTCCAGCGCCATCGCCGCCAGCAGCGCCGATGCCGCCGCCGTGGTAGTGGCCAATTCCGTCGTCGTCGCCTGACGCAGGGCATCGGTGGCGAAGCTGGCATCGGCGGCTGTCCCGGTCGTGCCATCGGCCTTGGTAAAGGTTGTCGTTCCCTGGACCACCACGTCGCCGTTCGCAGCCACATAGCTTTGTCCGTCGGACGTCAGCTTGATGCTGGAAATGCCGAGTTGGGCCAGCGATTCGAAGACCTCGGTGCCGTTCGCTTGCGTGACGAGTGCGCCGAACTGCGCCCAATTGGCATCGTGAGCGTCAAGCACCCCGTCGTGATTGGTGTCGTACTGCGCAGCCAGGCCCTGAAGGTCGGTCAGGCCATTGCCACCGAAGGCGACTTTGTAGCCGGTCGCCGTCTGGAGCGCCAGCACACCGTCCCCGGCAGCCGCCCATGCGGTCGCGAGCGGATGGCCATCGCCAAGATAGTCGAAGGTCATGCCTGCCGAAAGGCCGACAAACTGGACGCCGTTGTGATCCAGATCCAGCACGATCGGCGCGGCCGAGCCGGACACTGTGACCGTGAACGTCGCCGCCGGGCTGGACGTGGTGCCATCCGCATCGTGCGCGGTAACCGAGAAGTGGAGCGTATCGTTGACTACGTTCGAGATCGTGCCAGTGGACACAACCTGGAACTTTCCGCTGCCCGATTTATCGTAAACCTCGATATAATCTATGCTCTTGCCGATCGGAGCACTGATCGCCATTCCGGTACTGATGTCGGTGCTTGTAAGGGTGTGGGTAACGACACCCGAATTGCCCGAGCCGTTGGGATCGCCGTAATAGACCTTGTATTCGATAACGTCGCCGACGTTGAAATGCGGAAACGCTATCGTGACCGTGTTCGTCACGGACGAGCTGAATCCGGGAGGCGGGGTGTACCCCACCGGGAAGCCGGAACCGCTGGCGGCGGTGTGGAAATCAAGAACGAATGCCTCACCGGCGGTAAAGTTGTTCGATCCGACACCCCAACCAGCGCTGGAGCCGTTGACGCCGCCCTGCGTTGCACCGCTCAGGCTGAGCGTTGTCGAATTGACGCCGGTGGAAAAGCCGGCAAGCAACCCGACACTCGTAGTACCGGCCAACAAGGTCTGGAATTGGGTCGGCCCCGAACCAAACGATGAGCCGCCGCTTACCGAGTTTACCACAGCCTGGCCGTCGAGCGGCGTCACCAGATTGAAACTGTAG
The DNA here is from genome assembly GCA_028868335.1 of Sphingomonadales bacterium. Taxonomy (GTDB): domain Bacteria; phylum Pseudomonadota; class Alphaproteobacteria; order Sphingomonadales; family Sphingomonadaceae; genus Novosphingobium. Next base: position 4,026 of record JAGWUU010000252.1, read on the forward strand.
GTGCCTTGACCTGGCAAGGTTCCCCCGGCCGTGTTGAGCGTCAGGGTGAAGACCGTGGTGTCACCCGCGTTGAAAACGCCATCGTGGTTATTGTCGAGATACCCGGTCAAGACGTTGCTGCCGTTGTATGAATAGACAACGGGTACGCCGCCCAGCGCGGTATAGTGGTCGCCCACATCGCTTATGCTGGCAATGGTGGCGGGTGCATCGGCGCCGGAAACGAGGTGCAGATTGCCCGTCGCCGCAGCATCGGCCGGATTGTCGCTGTGCGTCGAATTGTCGATCGGACCCAGCAACGGATGGTCATCGGCCGCGTTGACCGTGATCGTGTTGGTGGTGGTGTTGCCCAGGCTGTCGGTCACCCGGTAGGTGAACGTGTCCGCCAGTTCGCTCGCCGCCCCGTTCGCCACCGC
>JAGWUU010000253.1 GCA_028868335.1 Sphingomonadales bacterium
GGCATAGCGTGGGGCATGGAAGAGGAGGACGAACTCGATCTTTCGCCATCGCCACGCGCCAAGGCGGGGGTGGCTGTTGGCGTCATCGCGCTGCAACTCGTCGTCGTGCTTGGCCTGGTTCGCGCCTTCGCGCCGGACTTTGCCGCCAAGGCCATCCAATCAGTAGTCTCGACCTTTTCGGTCACCGTAACCACGCCGCCGCCCAAACCGGAGAAGAAGGCCAGCAAGCCTGCCGGCGCATCGGGCGACGCCGGGAGGAAGGCGGTGCCCAGGGCTGTAAATGCGCCTGAACCGAAGATCAAGATCGCCAAGGCTCCGGCGCCCAAGGCCGCCAGTACCGGCAACGCCGATACCTCGGGTGCAAGGAGCCAGGGCAACGGCACCGGCGCGGGTGGCAACGGCAATGGCACGGGCAATGGCAATGGTGGCAATGGCGATGGTGGCGGGATCGCGGCGAAACCGTCGGTCCGCTCGGGCGAGATCAACGATTCGCGCGATTTTCCGGCGCCCGCCGGTGGACGTCAGGCGCGCTTCGGCAAGTCGGTGATCGTGTTTTTCACCGTGACGACTGATGGACGCGCGCGCGATTGCTCGGTCACGCGGTCCTCGGTCGATGCGGAAACCACGGCGCGGGTCTGTCCGCTGGTGATGCAGAAGATCCGCTTCAATCCGGCAACGCGATCGGACGGAACGCCTGTAGAGGCTCGCTATGGCTACAGGGTCGATTTTTCGGCGCGCTGAACGGATCGGCTTGATCGCGGGTCGCCCAAACCGGTAAAGGGCGCGCCATGATAGCCCAGACCATCCAGCTTGCCCTTGCTCCGGTATTCGTTCTGGTGGCGATGGGGAACGTCCTCAACCTGCTCTCGTCCCGACTGGGGCGGGTGGTGGATCGGGCGCGAAGCCTGCAGGATCGACATGTTGAAACCATGGGGCCCGATCATGACGAGGTGGTTGCCGAGATCCGCATGATTGACCGGCGGATCAGCCTGATCACCCGCGCGATCCGCCTGATGGTGATCAGTGGCCTGATGGTCGGGACCACGGTTGCGGTGCTGTTCCTTGAGGAGCTGGCCGATCTCAAGCTTCAACGCCTGGCCGCCGCGACTTTCCTCGCCGCGATCGCCTTGCTGATGTGGGCGCTGGTGCTGTTCCTGCGCGAAACCCAGGTCGCGGCGGACCAATTGCGAATACCGCGCATGTATCTCGAACTGGAGCGGGACATCTAGCACTGTCTCGCTGAGCCCGAAAATCTGTCAGCTCAGCAGCTTGCGCCCCTTCTGCTCCAGCGCTCCCCGGATCATCGGTTCGACGAAGGCGAGGCCCGGCGGCAGGTCAAGGCTGAACACCACCTGGCCTTCCTCCAGCTCTACCGTGCCCGCCACGGTCTTGCCCATTGCGGTGACGGCAAGGTTCATCGTGTCATCGTTCGGCCATGATGACTGCACGTCTGCCATGCCGCCGGGAATGAAACCCGCGATCTCTCCGGTGCGGGCCTTCAACCGACGGCGCGCCTCGTCCTTGCCGAGCGAATGGGGGATCGGGACGCGCATCAGCCGTGGGTAGTCACGTCGTCGAGGCCATCGCCGTATTTGTAGTCGAGATAGCGGGTCTGGATCGCCAGGTTGTCGATCGCGCCAGAGGCCAGTTGCCGGGTAACGCTGTCGATCTCGGCGCTGATCTTGCCGAGGCTTTCGGTGAGTTGCTGATCGGGAGAGCGCCCGTTCTGCACCTCGCCGCGCAGGTGGCGCGGAATTGAGGTATAGGTGGAGACGAGATTGGGTAGCGTTTCGCCCACCAGCGCACGCACGTCGCGCGCGGCGGGGGTATTGGCGTCAAGCCCATCGAGCTGAAGACCCAGCGCGTCGAGCTGATTGCCGATTTGGTCGACGATCGGGATAGCCGGGGCGGGCAGGGCAGGGCGCTGGCGCTCAAGCCACAACTCGGTGCGGCCAACCAGTGATCTGGTATCGCCGGTGCGGAGAGATTCGATCGTAGGCACTTTCATCCTCGGAAAGGCGCCGAACACGCCCACCGCGACCACGATCGCCAGCATCGCGACGATGATGCCGGTCCAGCCGATCCCGTTGAGGGCAATTCCCGCGACCATTGTGGCGAAAACGATCCCGCCGACCGCCAGCATGATCCGTACCAGCTTGCGCAGCAGGTAGTCGCGCTTCATCGCTGCCGAGCGACGCCCGATCGAGGCAACGCGTCGCCCGCCGGCACGCTGGTTGGCAAGCGACGTGCCTGCCGCGCGCATGATCTGCTGGTGCTGATGCGCTTCGCCGGTCATGGTCATTCCGCGCTCAACAGGCTGGGCGCATCGTGCGCCACCTGCGCCTGCGCGGCACCTTCGGCGCGCGCGATGTAGCCCCGTGATTTCTCGACTTCGGCCGACAGCGTGGTCACGGTCTGCTTCATTGATTCCAGCGCCTTGACCTTGAACGTGTCGATGTTGTCCATGGTGTCATAGATGTTCTGGAAGGCGCGTTGCAGTGTCTCGATCGGGATCGTGCTCGATGCCGCCTGTTCGTGGATCTTGCCGGTCTGGTCGCGCAACAGGGTGCTGGTGGAATCGATCAGGTTGGCGGTGGTGGTATTGAGCGCGGTGATCTGCTGGAGCACCAGCCGCTGGTTGGTCATCGCCTGCGCGACCGTGACCGCCGTGCGCAGCGCGCCAACCGTGGTGGTGCTTGCCCGGTCGACGCCCTTGACCAGTTCGACGTTGTTCTTCTTGACCAGGTCGAGCGCGAGGTAACCCTGCACCGACACAGCCATCTGCGTCAGCAAGTCCTGGGTGCGCTGGCGCACATAGAACAGCGCGCTTTCGCGGATCGCCTTGGCCTTGGCCGGATCGATCCCGTCAAGGTCGGCGGCCTTGTCCTCCAGCTTCTGGTCGAGCGTCTTGGAGATGTGGATCATCTGCTCGAGGTTGCCCATCGCTTCCCACAGCTTCTGGCGTTCCACATCGATCGCGGCGTTGTCCATCAACAGTTCGTCCTTGCCCGAGGACAGGTGCGTGAGGACCGACTGGATGTGGCCCTGCGCCGACTGGTAGGAGGTGAAATAGCGCTTCACCGAATTGCCGAACGGGATGATCCCGAGGATCTTGCGCCCGGTCGAAAGCTTGCCCGCCTTGCCCGGATCAAGTTCCTCCACGGTGCGGCGCAGCTCGGCGAGGTTGGAGCCGACGCCCGAATCCTTGTCCATTGCCCGCACCGGGCGATCGAGGAAGCGGTTGGACATGGCCGCGGCGGCCATGATCTCCTTGCGGCCCATGTTGGTGATCTGGTCCACCTTCTTGCCGAATTCCGGCGAATTGGCGTCCGCGGAAACCAGATCGGCGACAAATGCATCGACCTTGGCCTCAAGCTTCGACCTGTTCTCGTCCGACACCGGCACCAGTCCAGAGGCGGCCTCGGCGGCAACGACCGGGACGGGATCGGGCGCGGTGAGCGTGATCGTGGGGGCTTCGGTGGCAGAAGGCGTGGTGGCCATGCGCTTGCTTTCGTTTTCCATAGAGAACGGAACGATCAAGATGGGCAGGATGCACCAATTCTGCAAGCTGTATTGTTGGAATAAGACAGAGCGACTGGCGCGCCATGTCGGATTGTTAACTTGCCAGACCATGCGGTTGGGGCAAGACACTGCCTGCAAACGGGAAACGCTTGCCTATGCGGTTCGATCTGCGCGACCTCCTTGCGGGACTGGCGGTGGCCGGGCTGATGCTGCCGGAAGGGGTGGCCTATGCGGGCATCGCCGGGCTTCCCGCCGCCGACGCACTGGCTGCGGGCATTGCCGGAGGCCTTGCCTATGCGCTGATCGGGCGCAGTCGCTTCGCGATCGTCGCGCCGACGTCGTCCTCGGCGGCGATCCTGGCGGCGGCGTTGACGGCGCTTGCCGGACCGGGAATCGAACGCGAGCTGATGGCCGGGGTGATGGTGGCGATGGTCGGCGCGATCTTCCTTGCCGCCGCCATCCTGCGGCTCGGTAGCCTTTCGGCCTTCATTTCCCGCCCGGTGCTGCGCGGATTCGCCTTCGGTCTCGCTCTGACGATCGCCTTGCGCCAGTTACCCAAGCTGCTTGGCCTTGCCGGCATCGCTCCCGGAAATGTGTTTGCCCAGGCGTGGGAGATCGCCCGCACGCTGGGCACGACCCGTCCGCTGAGCGCGGCGTTGGGTGTCGGAACCCTTGCCCTGCTGCTGATTCTGCGGCGTTGGTCGCGCTTGCCCGCGACGCTGCTGGTGCTGCTGGCAAGCATAGCATTGTCGGCCATCTTTGATTTGGGCGCGCATGGCGTCGTTCTCGCCGGGACGATCAGGTTGCAGCCGCCGTTGCTCGCCTTGCCGGAACTGACGGCCGGGCAATGGGCCAGGGCCGTGCAGCTTGCCGCGCCGATCGCGTTGAT
>JAGWUU010000254.1 GCA_028868335.1 Sphingomonadales bacterium
ACTGCCATCCACATGGTTCCGTAGCCGACCATCGTCAGTCCCAGAAAGACCGCCTTGATGCCGAGCGCCAAGGTGATGTTCTGGATCAGCACCGTCCGGGTCGTGCGCGACAGCTGCACAAAGCGGGCGATCTTGCCCAGATCGTCGTCCATCAAGGCAACGTCAGCGGTCTCTATGGCCGTATCCGAACCGGCTGCACCCATCGCAAAACCGATATCGGCGCGCGCGAGCGCAGGCGCGTCGTTGATGCCGTCCCCGACCATGCCGACAAACCGGCCCTCGCGGATATAGCCCTCGATCGCGTGGAGCTTGTCCTCCGGAAGCTGATCGCCGAGCGCCTCGTCGATCCCGACCTGCTGAGCGATTGCGGCAGCGGTTCGCGCGTTATCGCCGGTGAGCATGACCGTCCTGATCCCAAGCTCGTGCAATAGCTGAATGGCGATGCGGCTGCTGTCCTTGATCGTGTCGGCGACGGCGAAGAGAATCAGCGGTCGCTTTCCGTCGGTCAGAACGATGACGGTCTTGCCCTGCTGCTCCAGCGCACTCAACTGCGTTTCGATCGCTGGTGAACAGACACCGGTCTCGTGGATCAACCGGTGATTGCCGAGCAGATACTCCACACCGCCGACTGTGCCTTTCACGCCGCGACCATTCAGGGCGACAAAGCCGGTCACATCGAACAGCGATGTGCCGGACTTTCTCCCGGCTTCAGCAATCGCATACGAGACCGGATGGTCCGAACGTGCGGCAAGGCTGATGGCAATCCTGAGGCTGTCGACACCGTCCACCAGTTCGAGTTGCACCGTGTCGGTCAGCGCTGGCTTGCCGTGAGTGATCGTCCCGGTCTTGTCGACGGCCAACAGAGCGAGCTTGTGGCCCTCTTCGAGATAGACGCCGCCTTTGATCAGGATGCCGTGGCGCGCCGCCGCCGCCAGACCGCTGACAATCGTGACCGGCGTGGAGATCACCAGTGCGCAGGGACAGGCTATGACCAGCAGGACCAGCGCCTTGTAGATCCAGTCATGCCAGCTTGCGCCAAGCACAAGAGGGGGAACGATGGCGATTGCTACCGCGAACAGGAAAACGACGGGCGTATATATCCGTGCGAACCGATCGACGAAACGCTGCGTCGGAGCCCGCGCACCTTGCGCGGATTCGACGGCCTGGATGATCCGCGAGAGCTTCGAATGCCCGGTGTCGGCGGTGACTGCATATTCGAAAGACCCGGACTCGTTCAGGGTGCCGGCGAACACCGGATCGCCTGGCACTTTTTCAACGGGCATGCTCTCCCCGGTAATCGCCGCCTGGTTGACGGTCGAATGGCCGCTGGCAACAGTGCCATCGAGCGCGACGCGCTGGCCCGGTTTGATCCGAACGACATCGCCGATGCCGACATCGACGGCGGGCCGATCGATCCAGGAACCGTCCGGCTGCCGCACGGTGGCATTCTCGGGCGCAAGTTGAACCAGGCTGCGAATGGCATTGCGGGCACGATCGAGCGATTGCGCCTCGATCAGTTCGGCAATCGAGAACAGCACCATGACCATAGCGGCTTCGGGCCACTGCCGCAGTAGCAGCGCCCCGGTCACAGCGATGCTCATCAGCGCATTGATGTTGAGATTGCCGTTCCGGAGCGCGATCCAGCCCCTTCGGTAAGTATCGATCCCGCTGACAGCGATCGCCGACAATGCGAGCAGCGCCGCCGCCCACTCGGGCAACCCCGCCCAATGCATGATTTCGGCAGTCACCGCTGCACCGCCGCCGAGGGCCAGCGGCCACCACGGTTTGGCTGCCTCCGGGCTGTCCGGCGCCTTGTCGGCCGCGCCGCCGACGTTCTCGGCTTCCATACCGAGTTCGCGGATTGCAGCCTGAATTGCCGGGAGCGTGTCGGCCGTGTGGACGACGGTCAGAACCCGCTGCATCAAGTTGAAGTCGAGCGAGCGAACCTCATCCATTCCGCCCAGCTTCTTGCGGATGAGCGCTTCTTCGGTCGGACAATCCATCTGCGCGATCCGGAGCCGGGTAAGACGGCTGCCGTTCGGCACGGCCGGGACCACGCCGTCGGAAATTGGGTCGGCTAAATCCGGTGCGGTCGATGTTTCACAGCAATGGTCAGCCATGTCCTGCTTTCCCGTTCACGTCGCCGCCGACTTGCTTGCAAGCCTGCCATTGTACCAGGCACCCACGGCCACGACCGCCACGGTCAGGAGCTGTGCTCCCACGGACTCCCAGGTCGGGAACAGGCCAAGCACCGGAATGCGCGGGATCTGGGCAAGCGGCGCGATGTCGATCATCCCGGCCTCCTGCAGGGCGGCCACACCCTTGCCCGCCAGCACGACCGCGAGGACGGCTATGAGCGCGGAGCTATATTTGAAGAACTCGCTGACCGGGAGTTTTGCGCTGAAGCGCAGCATCACCCAGGCTATGACCCCGAGCAGGAGAACGGCGGAGCCCGCGCCGGCGAGAATGACGGCCCCGCTCCCCTGCGCAGTGAGCGCGGCATAGAACAGGATCGTCTCGAACACTTCGCGGTAAACGACGATGAAGGCGAGGCCGAACAGGAACCAGGCCGAACTGCGCGACAAGGCTTTGCCCAGCGTCTCGTTGATATAGCGCTGCCATTCACCTGCCTGCGACTTGCCGTGCATCCAGATACCGACGGACAGCAAGACGACAGCGGCGAACAAGGAGCCGAACCCTTCGGTCAGTTCCCGGCTCGCACCGCTGACGCCGATGAAGAAGGTGGCGACGGCCCAGGTGACGCCGCCGGCCGCCAGCGCAGCCACCCATCCACCATGAACATGGCGAACCATTTCGCCGCGATCGGCTTTTCGCAGGAACGCGACCATCGCAACGACAATCAGCAGCGCCTCCAGGCCCTCGCGCAGGAGGATCGTGAAGGCTCCGATGAAGGTTGATGCCGTGCTGGCGGCGTCGGGCGACAGCACCTCTTCGGCATCGCCGAACAGCGTATCGAGCACCGCGATCTGATCCTTGATGGCGGCAACAGGCTCGCCGCGACCGATCATCGCGCGCAGATTGCCCATCTCGGCTTCGATCCGGCCCATCAGTGTTGCATCGCGCGCGGCCAGAGCGGGTTCGACCGGCTCGAATCCGTCGAGATAGGCGGAAAGCGCCAGCTTCTTGGCCCCTTCCCGGTCGCCTGCTTCATAGGCTGCAAGGCTCGCCTGCAACTTGTCATGGGCCAGGCTCAGCGATCCAGCCCTGACTTCCGTCACGGCTTCGGGATGCGCGCGCAAATAGGCCAGGACCTTCTCGGCCTTGTCCTGCCCGATCTCCCGCCCAAGCGCCGCCGGGGTCAAGCCTGCAAGCGCGGCCAGATTGGGAATTCGGCTCCTCAAGGCAGCATCGGTCTTCCAAAGCTGTTCCCCATCGTCGCTGTCCGCGAATGCAAATCGGCTGGCATAGAAGGCCAATGCCCAGCGGTCCTGCGAAGGCAGTTCCGAGAAGCTGCGCATCGCAGTGCCATCCAGCCCCTGACCGATCACCTGATACAAGGCGAATGGACTGCGTTCGCGGGCGCGGCCCGCGTCGCGGAAGGCGACTGGTGGAGGATTGAGCTTCGCGGCATCGGGGCCGTGGCCATCACCGTTCTGGCCATGACAGCCCGCGCAATTCTGGGCGTAGAGCCCTGCCCCGCGCGCAAGGTCGGGAGATTTGTTTGGTGCAAGCGGAACAGGATAGGCCGTGAGCAAATGGCCAGCCAGCGTCCGTGCTGCCTTGGCGACATCGTCGGGCGCGGCCTTCGCGGCAACCATCGCCCGGAATGCCTTGGCTTCAGCAACGAGCGAGGCGCGATTGGCGGACGCTGGAAGTGCGGCAATCTTGGTTTCGACCGCCGTCGAAAACTCGGTCATCTCCGCATATTCCTGCGCGCTCTTGACCTGTCCGTCGGTAACCGCACCCCGGTAATCGACCGCGACATAATCGAGCAGTCGCCATGCCGTCTGCACATCGTCGTCGCTCGCGCCAGCAAGCGCGGGTGTCGCCAATCCAATGGCCAGCGCAAGCAAAGCCATTACGGCCATCAGTTTGCCGAACGCTGCAACAGCCAGATTTTTCTCGGAATTTTGTGATTCGGGATTGGTCATGGACTCCCGATACAACCTCCAGTTACTGTAGGAGCAAGCAGTTTCTTGCGAATCAATCGCAACATGGAGTTTGGCAATGGCAGAGGCGGCGCATTTGGCGATCGGCGACCTGGCCCGGCAGACCGGAACCAAGGTCAATACGATCCGCTTCTATGAAGAGAGTGGATTGCTGCCCCAGGCGGAGCGCACAGCGTCGGGACGGCGCATCTACCGTGACGCCGATACGAAGCGATTGGCATTCATTCGCCAGAGCCGGAA
>JAGWUU010000017.1 GCA_028868335.1 Sphingomonadales bacterium
GATCGACATCATGCCGATGAATGCAATGAAGATCGCGACGATAAGGGCACGGCTGGCCAGGTCGGGCTTGTTCCACAGCGCCACGCAGACCGGGACGAGCGAGAACAGCAGGCCGCCGATCGCAATTACCGGTCGGCCGGCGTTGCGTGCCGACATGCCGGAAGCATAGCCGATGACATAGGCGATGAAGAGAAGCTGCGCCGCCGTCGGCAGATCGTAGTGAATGATCATACCGCCCAGCACGCCCACCGACAGGCAGTAGGTGAACGCACCGATTTCGTAGATCAGTTCGAGCCAGCTTGTGTCGGGCTTGACCAGTCGCGGCAGGCCGACGGCCATCACCACGCGCACAAAGCCAATGATCGAAACCAGCACCGCGGCATGGAATATCGCCGGTATGGTCGAGTAGCTGGCTGCGATCAGTGCCGCGATCATGCCGTTTGCGGCGCCGGTAAACAGGGCGCCGGGCCGCGTGTACAGGCTCGCAACCAGGGTCTTGCGAACCCGGTCGTCGATAGCATTGGTACGGAACAGCACCCGCAGAAGGGTTCGCCAGCGCCTTATCGCATTACTCCCATGTAACGCGCCTGCCCTATCGCCGACAGGTCACGATTTGGTTAATGCGGTATGTACGTAGATCAGACGTATCGGGTCTGCGCCACTTTGCGGCGCTGACCCGATCAGCGCACCGGCTGTTCTATCCGGGCGCTGATCGCTGCGGCCATGCGCCGGTCGAGCGTGCGGCAGATGTTCAGCCAGTGGAGGTAGGACTGGCGATCGCCCGCGAAGAAGGCGCGCTCTGCCTCGCCGCGCGCAGCCTCTGCCGCGCCAAGCCCGTGGCGGGCAAAATGCTTGAGCGCATCGCGTGGCAGAAGGTCGCGACCGGAGCCCGGATGATTGTCGTTCGCGGCGCGAGCTGCGAGATCGCGACATTCGAACCTGCTGACGAGCTTCGGGATCGGGCCACGGGCGGCTGCGAAGGATTTTTGCATCACGATGGGGTCTCGGTGCTGAACGGGGCGGGAGCAACCGCTTAGCCAAGCGACGCTAAGGCTTCGTGTGAGCCTATGGTTTCCAGCGCTTAACCATGACCTATGTTCAGGTGCCGGGCTGGGCAATCCAGCGGCCCGAATTCTCGAACTCGGGGCGCACGCCCTGGCCTTCGGGCAGCTTTTCGCCCCGGTATTGGGCATCGCCGCCCCGGCGCTGCACTTCGTTCGAATAGACCGGCGCGGGGGCGGGGCGCATTCCGACCGCTGATCCGGTGTCCGCCGTTTGTATGGTCGTGCCGGTCTGCGTGATCTTGAGCCCCGCCTCGAAGGCGCGCGCCAGAGCCAGCGGGTCGAGACTTGGATCGGCCTGTCGATCGGCGGCGGCATTGTGCGGATGAGGGGCGGCCAGTGGTTCGTTGCCGAGATAGGCGAAACGGAAGTTCGCCGCATCGCCTGCGCGGCTGCGCCAGCGGAAGAACATGTGCGCGCCGATGGTGGTGATGTGGTTCATTTGCGCGTCCCAGGCGGGGTGCACGGCGATGGTATGATAGTGCGTCGCGAGGCCTACGCTGCGCTCGACATAGCCTGATAGCGCCGCCTGCGCCGTCACCATCGCCCGCTGCCAGAAGAAGCGGTTGGGCACCCGCGCCAGCGATCCATCGCAAGTGAAGCTGAACTGGCAGCCGGTGCTGCGTTCCGATCCCTGATAGACCACCCCGCAGACCGTGTTGGGGAAGCTGGGATGGGCAACCCGGTTGAGGACTACCTGGGCAACGGCGCGCTGGCCCTGGTCGGGCTCGCTCGCCGCCTCGTAGTAGATCGCAGCGGTCATGCAATCGAGCGCGCGGCCGCGGTCGGCGCCGCTGTTGTCGATGCGCAGCGAGCGGGCGATCGGACCGGCCAGCGGATCGACCTGGGTAGGTGCGTTGTCGGTGTCGGAATGAATGCCCTGGCCTGGGATCGGCCCGGTGTCGTCGGTCGTCAGGTAATAGAAGGCGGAACCCGGAAAGCTGTCGCCGCTGCGCTCGAACGGCATGGGATCTACCGCGACCTGCGCCTTGCCGGCGTTGCCGATGTCAAACGCACGCCAATCGTCCGGCGCGGCGAGGGCAGGCACTGCGATTGCGGTGAGGAGCAGTAACGCGCGTCGCCCCGCGTACTTGCGCCGCAGCCGCCACCCGACCGTCCGCACGCCGCGGCGCGGCAGCTTCGCGGAGAAATCCCGCGGCCGCGATTCCAGGGCAAAGGCGTGGCTAAGGTCCATCGCTACTCGTCATTCGTTTACGCGCGAAGGCGCGTAATCCGGAACGCCCCTGCTTCGCCACCGTGTCGTTCGCGCCGTGCCAAAGGGGGACGGGGCGGCCTATAATCCTGAACGGGTTAAGAAATGGGCCGCCGCTTGCCTTGGGCGGACAACGAGCCTATTGGCCCGCTCACGTCACGGGTTGTCGGCGAACGGCTCCGCATCAGCGGAACCGCGTGCTGGCCTAAGAGGGAAGCAGGTTCCATTCCTGCGCTGCCCCCGCAACTGTGACCGGGGAGCGTAATCCCACATGCCACTGGCGATTGGCCGGGAAGGCGGGGCGGCGCGATGATCCGGGAGCCAGGAGACCTGCCCACGACAGTCGTTCCGCGCCGGGCGGGGTGTACCGGAATGCAGCAGGGCCCCGCGCCGGAGTGCGCGTGCCTCTCGCCATGAACGGCGTTCGTTCAGTGGTGGAGGTTTGCCTGTGAAGTATCTGTATCTTATCAGTTTGAGTGCAATTGGTTTCACCGGGGCTGCGCATGCGCAGGCCGTGGCCGGTTCGGATGAAATGGCCGTTGCGGACCAGCGCGCACCTGCGCCGACCGAGATCGTGGTTGTCGCCACTGGCCAGAAGGAAAACATTGCCGATAGCGGCCAGTCGATCAGCGTGATCGGCGCGGCGGAGTTGGAACAGGTCCAGGGCCCGGACCTGACCCGCGCCCTTGAACGCCTGCCCGGCGTCACCCTGTCGCGCAACGGTCCGCTTGGCAGCACGACCAGCATGTTCGTGCGCGGGGCCAATTCCGAGCAGGTGGTGGTCGTGATCGACGGCGTGCGAATGGCCGACATGGCGGCGCCTTCGGGCGGCTTTGACCTTGGCACACTGTTGTCTGGCGGGATCGGCCAGATCGAATTGCTGCGCGGATCGAACAGCGTCGCCTGGGGTTCCGATGCCATGGGCGGCGTACTCGCCGTGACCAGCGACACCCGGAATGGCCCGCGCGCCGAGGTGGAATATGGCGCGCACAATACGTTTTCCGCCGATGCGGGTGGGCGTATGGGCAGCGACCAGACCTGGCTGGCACTGGGCGGCGGCTATGTCCGGACCGACGGGATTTCCGCCTTCGCGGGCGGGACCGAGCCGGACGGTTTCTGGCAGTGGAACGTCCACGGCTCCGGCCGGCTGGCCCTTGGCGACAACCTCGCGCTGGTGTCGACCGCGCGCTACGCCGACGGCAAGATCAATATCGATGGCTATCCGGCCCCGAACTACACCTTCGCCGACACGCCCGAATTCCAGACGACGCGGCAGGGCTCCGGCCGCACCGGGATCGAATACCGCGGCGACGGTCTGCGCATCGACGCCGGGCTGGCGCTGTCCGACACGCGCCGCGCCTATTACGACCCGACCTATGGAACGGCGCCCAACTACACCACCGCCGGGCGCAGCCTGCGTGCCGACGTCACCGGGCAAGTGACGCTGCCTGCCAGCTTCACGCTCGATTTCGGCTTGGACAGCGAATGGACCCGGTTCTCGACCAGCTACGATCCCCGCCAGAGCGCTCGCCTGTCGAGTGGGCATGTGCAGTTGGGCTACCATGACGGCGATCGGCTCAACCTGACCGCCGGGGCCCGGATCGACGATCATGACCGCTTTGGCACCCATGCCACCTTTGGCGCCGACGGCGCAGTAGGACTGGGCGGAGGCTGGCGACTGCGGGCCTCGTGGGGCCAGGGCTTCAAGGCGCCGACGCTGTATCAGCTCTATGGTTATGGCGGAAACCCGCTGCTCAAGGCCGAAACCGACAACAGCGTCGATGCGGGCATCGAATACGGCAACCGCAATGCGCCATTCCACGCGGCGCTGACCGTATTCCGCCGCGATAGCAGCAACCTCATCAGCTACATCTGGCCGAGCGGCTATTTCAACACCGGGCGGACTCGGGCCGAGGGTATTGAACTGGAAGGCGGCGCACATCTGGGTGAGCGGGTGACGGCCAGCGTCGCCTACACCTATGTCAAGGCGACCGACCGGGCCACCGGGATCGACCTTGCCCGCCGTCCGCGCAATGCGGTGACGGTATCGGCCGACTGGCGCACGCCGCTGGCCGATCTCACCCTGGGCGGCGACGTGCGGATGGTGTCAGGCAGCTTCGATCTGCCGGGCGGGTTCACCCGGCTTGAAGGCTATGCCCTGGCCACCCTGCGTGCCTCGGTGCCGCTGGGCCAGCACTTCGAGCTGTACGGTCGGATCGAGAACGTCACCGACGCGCGCTACCAGACTGCTGCCGACTACGGCACCTATGGTCGCTCCGCCTATGCCGGGGTCCGGCTGAAGTGGTAAGACTCGCGCCCTTCCTTCCCTTGGCGGGGAAGGGGAGGAAGGGCGTCGCGTTTGCGGCACTGTTTCTGGCGGCCTGTTCCGCCGCGCCCGCTCGGGAGGCGGTGCGGGGCGAGCCAACCTTCGTCAGCCTCAATCCCTGTATCGATGCGATCCTCGCCGAGGTTGCCGATCCGCGGCAGATACTCGCCTTGTCGGCCTACAGCAGCGATCCGGCGTCGAGTTCGATGGACATGGAAACCGCACGCCGGTTCCCCGCCGTGGGGGGCACGGTTGAAGAAGTTCTGGCGCTGCGACCGGATGTGGTGCTCGATGGCACCTACACGCCTCCGGCAACGCACAACGCGCTCTCCGGCCTGCATTTCCGGCTTGAACAGATCGGCATCGCAACGACCGTCGACGACAGCCGAAAGCAGGTGCGGCGGATCGCCGAACTGGCCGGACATCCCGAACGGGGCGAGGCGCTGGTCGGACGGATTGACGCGGCATTGGCCAAGGCTGCGCCGCCGCCGGGGCCTGCGGTGTCGGCGATTGTCTGGCAATCGGGCGGGATCGTTCCTGGCCGCGACACCCTCATTTCGGACCTGTTGCAAAGGACCGGATTTCGCAATGCCGCGGCGGATCGCGGGATGAGGCAGGCGGATATTCTGCCGCTGGAGGAAATGATAGCCTTTCCGCCGCGGGTGATCCTGGCCGCGGGCAGTCCGGCTGCGGAGGAGGATCGCCTGCTGCGCCATCCGGCGCTGGCGGCCTTGAAGAATACCAGGCGCGAGCGGCTTGATCCTGCGCTGCTATGGTGCGGAGGGCCGACCATCGTGCGCGCGGCGGAGCGACTGGCCGAAGTGCGGCGGGGGCTGGGGCAAACGTCGACGGGTGGCCCCGCATCATGACCCGCCCCGTAATTACCCTGCTGGTGTTGCTGGCCATCGCGGTGCCGCTCTCGCTGCTTGCCGGGCGGGTGTGGATCGACCCGTTCGCGCCGCTTGCGCCCAGTGCCCTGACAATCCTTGCCGACCTGCGCCTGCCGCGCGCGGCGCTGGCGCTGGTTCTGGGGGCGGGGCTTGGGAGCGCGGGCGCCGCGATGCAGGGCTACCTGCGCAATCCGCTGGCCGATCCGGGGTTGTTCGGCATCGCCCCCGGCGCAGCTCTGGGTGCGGTGCTGAGCTTCTGGACCGGCATGGCCGCGCAGCCGTGGGCGCTACCCGTTTTCGCCCTGATCGGCGCGGCCGGGGCGATGGCGCTGCTCGCCCTGATCGCTGGACGGGGCGGATCGGTGACGCTGTTCACGCTTGCCGGAATGATGATAGCCAGCCTTGCCGGCGCGCTGATGAGCCTTGCGATCAGTCTCTCGCCCACGCCCTTTGCCCTCAGCGAGATCGTCACCTGGCTGATGGGGGCTCTGGCGGATCGCTCGTGGCATGAGGTGTGGATCGCAGCCCCGCTAACCCTTGTAGGCATTGGCCTGCTGGTCGCTGCCGGGCGTGCGCTCGACGCGCTGACCCTCGGCGAAGCGGCGGCACGCTCGCTTGGCGTCAGTCCGGGGCGGCTTCAGGCGCTGATGATCGGCGGGATCGGCCTTACCATCGGCGGTGGGGTCGCGGTTGCCGGGATCATCGGCTTCGTCGGATTGATGGTCCCACACCTGCTGCGTCCGTTCACCGACGGTCGCCCGTCGCGGCTGATCGTGCCAAGCGCGTTGGCGGGCGCCCTGCTGTTGCTGATCGCCGATTGCCTGTGCCGGATCCTTCCGCTTGCTGGCGGCGAACTGCGGCTGGGAATTGCGCTTTCGCTGCTTGGCGCTCCGTTCTTCCTCGTGCTTTTGCTGCGTATGCGGAGGGAACTGCCGTGACGCTTGCGGGGTACGATCTGATCCTGGCGGGCCGGTTGAACGGCGTGTCCCTCGCGCTGGAACCGGGGCAGGTCATCGCGATCTGCGGTCCCAATGGCGCCGGAAAGTCGAGCCTGCTTGCCAGCCTCGCCGGGTTGATTGCTCCGGCGTCCGGTGCGGTCGAACTGGAAGGGCGTCCGCTTGCCACCCTGCCGCCCCGCAATCGGGCGCGGGCGATCGGCTACCTGCCGCAGGACGGCGAGGTGGCGTGGAACCTGTCGGTCGAAACGCTGGTCGGCCTCGGGCGACTGCCTTGGGACGAGGGCGCTGCGGCGGACAGGCAGGCGGTGGAAACGGCGCTCACCGCTCTCGACCTTGGTGGGCTTCGCGGCCGCCCGCTGTCACGGCTGTCCGGCGGAGAAAGGGCGCGCGCGCTGTTCGCCCGGGTACTCGCCGGAACCCCGCGCTGGCTGCTCGCCGACGAACCGCTCGCCAACCTCGACCTTGCGCACCAGCAAGCATTGCTTGCCCAGTTCCGGGCGCTGGCCGGGCAGGGGCTGGGAGTGGTGCTGGTGCTCCATGATCTCGCGCTGGCGATGAACCATGCCGATCGCGTGATCGTGCTGGAGCAGGGAGCCGTCGCCGCCGATGGAGCGCCCGAAGCGGCGCTCGACAGCGCGACGATACGGCGTGTGTGGAATACCGAGGCGCGCTGGCTGGGTGACCACGGCCAGCGCGCCCTGGTGATCGGGCCTACTTCAGCCCGTGTGCCTTGAGCATCGGTTCGATGCTCGGATCGCGCCCGGCCCAGGCGCGGTACATTTCGGCGTAGTCCATCGAATGGCCCTTTGAGAGGATCATGTCGCGGAAGCGCTGGCCGTTGGCGCGGGTCAGGCCGCCGTTGTCGGTGAACCACTTGAAAGCATCGTGATCGAGCATCTGGGTCCAGCTATAGGCATAATACCCGGCCGCGTAGCCTCCGCCCCAGATGTGCCGGAAATAGGGGGTATGGTAGCGGCTTGGCACGTCCTTGACGTCAAGTCCGGTCGCCGCAAGCGCGCTTTTCTCGAAGCCGAGGACGTCCTGCCGGGGCGCCGTGGCCGGCAGCGAGTGCCACTTGAGGTCGAGCATCGCGGCAGTGATCACCTCGCCCAGGGCATAGCCCTGGTTGAAGGTGCTGGCCTTCTTGATCTTGGCGACCAGATCCGCGGGCATCGGCGCGCCGGTCTGGTAGTGCTTGGCGAAATTCGCCAGCACCTTGGGGTCGGTCATCCAATTCTCGTTGAACTGGCTGGGAAACTCCACGAAGTCGCGCGCGGTGTTGGTGCCCGCGATCGACGGGTACTTCTGGTTCGACAGCATGCCGTGCAGGGCATGGCCGAATTCGTGGAACATGGTGTTGGCGTCGTCCCAGGTGACAAGGGCGGGCTGTCCGGCGGCTGGCTTCACCGCGTTGAGCACGTTGAACACTACCGGCTTGGTGCCAAGCAGGGTGTTCTGGTCGACGAAGTTCGACATCCATGCGCCGCCCTGCTTGTTGTCGCGCTTCCATGGATCGAAGTAAAATAGCGCCAGCTCGCTGCCGTCGGCATCGTTGACCTGATAGACGGTGACGTCCGGGTGATAGACCGGGATGTCCGTCCGCTTCTTGAAGGTCAGCCCGTAAAGCTGGTTGGCGGCGTAGAACACCCCGTTCTCAAGGACGTTGGTGACTTCCAGATAGGGTTTGATCTGGCTTTCATCGAGATCGTACTTCGCCTTGCGAAGCTGTTCGGAATAGAAGTCCCAGTCGGCCGGAGTGACGGCGAACTTGCCACCCTTGGTCTTGATCGTCTTGTCGAGCTCGGCCGCATCGCGGTGCTGCGCCCTGGCGAGGGCGGGAACCATCTGCTCAAGAAAGCTGACGGCGTGATCGCGGGTTTTGGCCATCTGGTCGGACAGCGCGTAGCTGGCGAAATCGGGGAAGCCCAGCAGCTTGGCTTTCTGGGCGCGGAGCTGGGCCAGCTCCTGAATGATCGCGCGGGTGTCGTTGGCGTCACCCCGTTCCGAGCGGGTCCAGCTTTTGGTGAACAGCGCCTGGCGAGTCGCACGATTGCTCAGGCTTGAAAGCGCGGGCTGCTGCGTGGTGTTCTGCAAGGGGATGACATAGCTGCCCTTGGGCAGCTTGCGATCGGCCGCCGCCTTGGCTGCGGCGGCAATGTCGGCGTCCGACATGCCGGCGAGGGCGGCCTTGTTCCTGACCACCAGTGCGCCGTCCTTGGTCCCGGCGGTGAGCTTCTGGCCGAAGTCTGTCTGCAGCGTGGACATCCGGGCATTCAGCGCGGTCAGCGTGGCCTTGTCTGCGGCGGAGAGCAGCGCGCCATTGCGAACCATGCCCTCGTAGGTCAGCGTCAGGACCTGCAACTGATCGGGCGCGAGGTTGAGCGATGCCCGCTGGTCGTACAGCGCCTTCACCCGCTTGAAGAGTTTGTCGTTGAGCATGATCGAATCGTGCAGCGCTGCAAGCTTGGGCGCGGTTTCGCTGTCGATCTTGTCGAGTGTATCGTTGGTGTTGGCCGACGTCAGCGCGCTGAACACGCTGTTCACGCGGTTCAGCATCTGGCCCGAACGCTCCAGCCCTTCGATCGTGTTTTCGAAGCTGGGGGCATCGGGGTTGTTGGCAATCGCATCGACTTCAGCCTGCTGCTTGGCAATGCCTTCAAGGATCGCTGGCTGATAGTCGGTGTCGCGGATCTTCGAGAAATCCGGGGCGTGGAAGGGCAGGGGCGACGGCTCGGCAAATATCGACCCGGCTGCCTGGGCGCTGGCGGCGCCAGCCGTGAACGGGGCGAGCGTGGCAGCCAGCGCCGCAAGCGAACTGATGGCAAAAGTACGCATGGATTGTCCTTGTAAATCAGATTGTCCCGCGGTGCGGGCCAGGGGGACGGCACTGAGGCCGTCCGCATGAATTGACGCTGAAGCCGGATTACCAGATCTTCGCGCGCTTCTCGGGCGGGATGTACATCTTGTCGCCCGGCTTGACCCCGAAGGCGTCGTACCACGGCTGGATGTTGCTGACCGGACCGAGCAGGCGGAACCGGCGCGGGCTGTGCGGGTCTGTCGCGATCTGGTTGCGCATCGCGTCCTCGCGCTGCTTGCCGCGCCAGGTCTGGGCGAAGGCGAGGAAGAAGCGCTGATCGCCGGTTAATCCATCAAGCACCGGGGCTTTCCTGCCGCCAAGCGAACGGTAGTAGGCATCGAGCGCAACCTGCAACCCGGCGAAGTCGGCGATGTTCTCGCCCATGGTCAGCTTGGGGTTGACGAATACGCCCGGCACCGCCTCGAACTTGCCGTACTGGTCCCCCAGCACCTTGGCGCGTTCCTCGAAGCGGCGGGCATCGTCGGCTGTCCACCAGTCGCGCACCGCGCCGGTGGCATCGACCTTGCGGCCCTGATCGTCGAAGCCATGGCTGATCTCGTGGCCGATGACCGCGCCGATGCTGCCATAATTGACCGCGTCATCGGCGCCGGGCGAGAACATCGGCGCTTGCAGGATGCCGGCCGGAAAGACGATCTTGTTCTCCAGCCCGCCGTTGTAGGCGTTGACCGTCTGCGGGTTCATCGCCCACTTCTTGCGATCAACCGGCTTGCCCACGTCCTCGATGGCATAGGCATAGTTGAACGCGCCCATCTTCTGGACATTGCCGTAGAGGTCGCCCGGCGTCAGCTTGAGCGCGGCATAGCTGCGGAACTTGTCCGGATAGCCGACCATCACGTCCATTCGCGACAGCTTGGTCAGCGCGGCCTGCTTCGTGGCATCGCCCATCCAGTCGTTGCCGCGGATCCGGTCGGCCATCGCCACCTTGAGGTTGGCGACCAGCGCCTGCATCTTGGTCTTGGCGATTGCCGGGAAGTAGGCACGGACATAGTCCTGCCCGATCAGTTCGCCCAACCCGTCGTCGATCAGCGCGACCGCCCGCTTTTCGCGGGGCAGGATCGAGGAAACGCCCGACAGCGTCTTGACGTACTGGAAGCGGCTGTCGACCCAGGCCTGGTTGAGATAGGGCGCGGCCTGCATCGCGGTCTGCGTCACCTGCCACAGCTTGAGCGTGTCGAGCGGGGTTTCCGCATAGAGCTTCGCAATGTCGCGAACCGCCGTGTTGTCGGCCACGATCAGCTTGGCGGGCGTCCCGATGCCGAACCCGGTCGACAGCGCGGGCCAGTCAACCCCCGGAGCATAGGCGGCCAGTTCAGCCGCGGTCATCGGGTTGTTCAGCTTGCTGATGTCACGCTGGTCCTCGGCGGTCCAGCTACGCTCGGCAATGGCGTGTTCGAAGTCATAGATCCTTTGCGCCGCCGCCTGCGCATCGGGAATGCCCAGCATGGTCAGGGTGCGCAGGAGGAACGCCTGGTAGGCTTCGCGCTGCGGCTTGAAGCGATCTTCCAGATAGTAGTCGCGGTTGGGCATGCCCATGCCGCCGCTGCCCACCCAGATGGTGTTCATCGCCGGATTGGCCGGGTCGGCATAGACCTGGAAGCCTTCGACCGAGCCTCCGAACCGTCCGCCAGTGGACGCCATGTCGCGGGTGAACGCCGCCTTGTCCGGCAGCGCCATGATCCGCGCGACGTCGACCTTCAGCGGAGCATCGCCAACCTTCTCGATCTTCGCGGTATCCATGAAGTCGCGATAGAGCATGCCGTATTGCGACGTGGCCGGAGCATTGGTGATCAACGAACGCAGGTTGGCCTGGGTGTGTTCATAGACGTCGAGCCCGGTCCCGGTCATCGGCCTGTCGGCAGGGATTTCGTGCGTCGCGAGCCAGTGGCCGGTCGAATAGAGCTGGAAGTCGTCACCGGGGCGGACCGACAGATCGCGAGCGGAAAGGTCGACGCCCCAGCGACCGTAGGGTGATGGGGCAGGTGCGGCCTTGGCGGCAGGCTTGGCCGATTTTGGCTTTGGCTTGGCGTCGGCAAGACCAGGAACGGCGACCAGCGCGATAGCCGCGACCGAGAGCAGGATGCGTGATTTCATTGGCGTTATCCCCTTTACCGGGGTGACGGCGCGCAATTTCGCTCCAGCTCCCCGCAATAACCCATGCCTCGCGCGCGGGGGCAAACGCGTCAATGCCGTCTGCCGAACAGCATCGGCAGTTGGTGGAAGTTCCTGAAAAAAGAGCGCCTACTTGTGTCGCTTCGGCGCAGGCGGAGCGCAGTGCTTGCGGTCACCGGCCTTGCACGCCGCAACATCGGCTTCCCATTTGGTCTTGGCCGCATCGTAGTCGGCCTTGGACTTTGCCACCGCTGTTTCATAGTCGGCCTTGGCCTTGGCCGCGGCGGCCTGCTGCGCGGCGATCGTTTCGGCGCGCGATTTTTCGGCCGCCTCGAACGCGGCCTTGTTGGCTGCATTCTGATCGACCTGGGCCTTGGCCGCGGCGGACTGCTTTTCGTTGATCCGGGCGCGCTCCTGCTCGGCCATGTCTGCCTCGGGAGCAGGGGCGGGTTTGGCGGGGGCCGTGGTCGTAGTCGGGGCTGCGGCCGGTGCCGCTGTCGCCGGCCGGGTGGGCTTGCGATGCTTGCCGCGCACCGCATCGGCGGGGCCGCTCGCAATCAGCGAAAGCGACGCTGCCAGGGCGAGGGGAACGAAAGCGTTGCGCAGGGTCATCGTGGCATCTCCGGTCAATGGGCCATGGTTGGACCCGACCATATGCATCCCGCCACGAAGTGCAATCGCCGGGCGGCCTGCCTCAGTGCTCGCAATACTCGTATTGACCGGCCTCGCAGGCGTCGACGGCGTGCCGCCAGGCGGCGCGATCGCGTTCGTAGTCGGCGCGGCGCTGCTGGTAATCGTCCATTTGCCGCTCATAGTCCGAACGCGCCCGCTGGTAGGATTCCTCGCGATCGCCCTGCTCGCCATAGGCGCGCCAGCCTTCGGCATAGCGGGCATCGCGCTCGTGCACCTGTTGAAGCTCCTTGAGGTTCAACTGGCGAATGACCTCGCGGTCGTGCGCCCGCGTCCGCGGATCGCGCATTGCCGGATCGTTGGGATCATCGGCATGGGCAACGGCGGGAATCAGCATGGCAAGACCCGCCAGCGCAGCGGCAAGACGAACGGTTTTCACGGGATGCGACCCTCCTTGAACCGACAAGCTGAATGCGAAACCTTACCAAACCATGCAACGCTGTTGCGACGAACCGGATGCGGTCCGTCGCATTTCAGCGTCGGCAGGCGGAACGGTTTCCGGCGCGGCAGGCGGCAACAGCGCGGTGCCAGGCCGCCATGCGGCGGGCATAGACCTGGTGCTCATGGCGGTTGCGGGCGAGCGCCCGCCGGTAGGCCGCGCGGCGTCCGGGATATGCGTGATAGGCGTGCCAGCCCTTGGCATAGCGCGCATCGCGGGCTTTGACGTGGGCCATCTCGTTGCGGTTGAGTCGGCGGATGATCGCCTTGTCGCGCGCCCGCGCGGCGGCGCTGCGCATTGCCGGATCGTGCGGATTGTCGGCAAAGGCGGTGCCCGGCGTTGCGACAGCAAAGGCCAGCGCCAGCGCGCCAGCCAACAGGCGAAATCTCATCAGGTGCGACCCTCCCTGGTCATTGACCCCTTGTACCCGGCAGGTCCTTTCCTTCCTGGGGGACGGGATGCAATTCGCTCTGCGACGAAGCGGTGCCCGCTTGCCGCCGAATGGAGGGGCGGGGCGGGGCCGGGGCTCACTTGCTTTGCCTGCGCCAAGCCCCCATCTTTGCGAGGACAGGGGGATTCACCCTCTTGTGTCTTGCGAACATATATGGAACACACGCCGCGCCATGTCGCTTACCCAGATCGTCGTGCGCGGGGCGCGCGAGCACAACCTCAAGGGCTTTGACGTCACGCTTCCGCGTGACAGTCTGATCGTGATCACCGGGCTTAGCGGATCGGGCAAGTCGAGCCTCGCCTTCGACACGATCTACGCCGAGGGCCAGCGGCGCTATGTCGAGAGCCTGTCGGCCTATGCCCGCCAGTTCCTCGAGATGATGCAGAAGCCGGATGTCGAGCACATCGACGGCCTCAGTCCCGCGATCTCGATCGAGCAGAAAACCACCAGCCGCAACCCGCGCTCGACGGTGGCGACCGTGACCGAGATCTATGACTACATGCGGCTGCTGTGGGCGCGGGTGGGTGTGCCCTATTCGCCCGCGACCGGCTTGCCGATCTCGGCACAGACGGTCAGCCAGATGGTCGACCGGGTGATGACCTTGCCCGAAGGAACGCGCGCATACCTGCTCGCTCCGGCGGTGCGCGGGCGCAAGGGCGAATACCGCAAGGAACTGGCCGAATGGCAGAAGGCGGGCTACACGCGCGTCCGGATCGACGGCGAGCTTTACGCCATCGAGGACGCCCCCGCGCTCGACAAGAAGTACAAGCACGACATCGAGGTGGTGGTCGATCGCATCGCGGTGCGCGAAGGGATCGAGACGCGGCTGGCCGACAGCTTCGAGCAGGCGCTCAAGCTGGCCGAAGGGCTGGCCTATGTTGATCTGGCCGATGGAGTGGTCCCGGGGCGCGAGGAGGAAAAGGGCGGCGCGATGAAGGGCGCGGGCCTGCCCCTTAATCGCATCGTCTTTTCCGAGAAGTTCGCCTGCCCGGTTTCCGGCTTCACGATCGAGAGCATCGAGCCACGGCTGTTCAGCTTCAATGCCCCGCAGGGTGCCTGCCCGGCCTGCGACGGGTTGGGGGAGAAGTTGCTGTTCGATCCGCAACTGGTGGTGCCCAACGAACACCTCAGTCTCAAACAGGGGGCGATCGTTCCGTGGGCCAAATCGAACCCGCCGTCGCCTTATTACATGCAGGTTCTGGCCAGCCTCGCGGCGGAATTCGGCTTCAGTCTCGAAACGCCCTGGGATCAGCTTTCCCCCGAGGTGAAGATCGTCATCCTCCACGGAACTGCCGGGCGGGCGGTGCCGCTGACCTTCATCGACGGCAAGAAGAGCTACACCGTGAAGAAGGCGTTCGAGGGCGTGATCGGCAATCTCAACCGCCGCATGCTGCAAACCGAAAGCGCCTGGATGCGCGAGGAGCTTTCCAAGTTCCAGACCGCGCAACCTTGCGAGGTCTGCGAAGGCAAGCGCCTCAAGCCCGAGGCGTTGGCGGTGAAGGTCGGCGGGGAGGACATCTCCACCGTTACGTTCTTCTCCGTGGCCGCCGCGGTCGACTGGTTTCTGGCGGTGAACGACAGGCTCACCGCGCAGCAGCAGCAGATCGCCAAGGCCATCCTCAAGGAGATCAACGAACGCCTTGGTTTTCTCAACAATGTCGGGCTCGATTACCTGAATCTCAATCGGACCTCGGGCACGTTGTCGGGCGGGGAATCGCAACGGATCAGGCTTGCCAGCCAGATCGGTTCGGGTCTGTCGGGGGTGCTATATGTGCTCGACGAACCGAGCATCGGCCTGCACCAGCGCGACAATGACCGGCTGCTGGAAACGCTGAAGCGGCTGCGTGATCTCGGCAATACCGTGATCGTGGTCGAACACGATGAGGACGCGATCCGCCATGCGGACCACATCGTCGACCTGGGGCCGGGGGCCGGCGTCCACGGAGGGGAGATCGTCGCACAGGGAACGCTGGCCGACATCCTCGCCAGCCAGGACAGCCTGACCGGCCAGTATCTGTCCGGCGAACGCAAGATCGAGGTGCCCGGCGTGCGTCGCAAGGGCAATGGTCATTTCCTCACGGTCGCGGGTGCGCGGGCCAACAACCTCAAGGACGTTACCGCCGCGATCCCGCTGGGCACGTTCACCTGCATCACCGGCGTATCGGGCTCGGGCAAGTCGAGCTTCACCATCGACACGCTCTATGCCGGGGCCGCGCGCGCACTGAACGGCGCGCGGGTTATCGCCGGGCCGCACGACAGGATCACCGGCCTCGAAATGTGCGACAAGGTGATCGAGATCGACCAGTCGCCGATCGGCCGCACGCCGCGAAGCAATCCGGCGACCTATACCGGCGCCTTCACACAGATCCGTGATTGGTTCGCTGGTCTGCCCGAAAGCGAGGCGCGCGGGTACAAGGCCGGGCGGTTCAGCTTCAACGTCAAGGGCGGGCGGTGCGAGCAGTGCCAGGGCGACGGGCTGATCAAGATCGAGATGCACTTCCTGCCCGACGTCTATGTCACCTGCGAGGAATGCGGCGGCAAACGCTACAACCGCGAAACGCTGGAGGTGAAGTTCAAGGGGCACTCCATCGCCGACGTCCTCGACATGACCGTCGAGGATGCCGAGGAATTCTTCAAGGCGGTGCCCCCGATCCGTGACAAGATGCACATGCTCAACGAGGTTGGCCTGGGCTACGTCAAGGTTGGCCAGCAGGCGACGACGCTGTCGGGAGGCGAGGCCCAGCGAGTGAAACTTGCCAAGGAACTCTCGCGCCGCTCGACCGGACAGACGCTCTACATTCTCGACGAACCGACCACCGGGCTGCACTTCGAGGATGTGCGCAAACTGCTTGAGGTGCTGCATCGCCTGGTCGATCAGGGCAACTCGGTGGTGGTGATCGAACACAATCTCGACGTCATCAAGACGGCTGACTGGATCGTCGACCTGGGCCCGGAGGGTGGGGTGCGTGGCGGCGAAGTGATTGCCGAAGGAACGCCCGAGACGGTTGCCGCCAGCCCCCGAAGCTTCACGGGCGGCTATTTGAAGGCGTTGTTGAACAAGTAAGCCGCGCGGCTGCGCCGGTCGGAACGGTACGCAATCAGGCGATCTGCTGCGCAAGAACCTTCAGCGCCCGGCCAAGGTCCGCCAGGGCATTGTCCTGTCGCGAGCCCAGGAATGTTGAGGCGGTAACGACGTAACGCGGCGGAACATCGGGCACGACCGCTGCAAGCGAACAGATACCGATGTGGCCATATCCGGCATCGATGGAAAAGCCGTCCGCCCGCGCGGCGGCAACCTGATCGGCATATTCCGTGACGGTGAGCGGCCGTTGCCAGCGCAGTTGCGCGAAACGGCGCGCGAGTTCCGCCCCGCTCACGCCGGTCGCGGCGCACAGTGCCCGGCCCGCCGCGCCGCCGCCGATCGGCTGGCGTTGCCCCACGGCCATGTGAATGCGGGTAGATGAGGTGCTTTCGCCGAGCGCGATAAGCTCGATCCGGTCATGCGCCGACACTTGCCATAGTCCCACGGTCGCATCGTGGGCGCAGGCGAATTGCGCAAGCATCGGTTTGACCCGCGCCACCAGGCGCAGATGATCCGCATCGACCAGGACGGCAAGCGCCTCCCACCCTTCGCCAAGGGCATAGCGCTTGCCGGTATCCGGGATCAGCGCGCCTTCGCCCACCAGTGTTCGCAGCAGGTTGAGGCAGCTTGATGGACTGGTGCCGGTGGCGCGCGCAACGTCGGACAGCGACAGGCTCCGTCGTTCCCGCGCGAACAGGCGCAGGATCGAGAAGGCCAGTGTCACGGAGCGAACCGGTGCGGTCATGCGCAGAGTCATAAATTCAATATACTGAAAACACAATTCTCAATGTTGAATTTTGGTCGAGGTTGCGTTATTTGGCGGTGGCGCAGTCGGTTCAAGGGATTCGCGAAGATCATGGGCATGCTCGAAGGCAAGGTTGTTGCCATAACCGGCGCTGGCCGCGGAGTGGGGCGCGAGATCGCCTTGCTCTGCGCCCGGCACGGCGCGGCGGTGGTGGTCAACGATCCGGGCGTTGGCGGCGGCGGTGAGGGCGGCGATGCCGGTCCGGCGCAGCAAACCGTCGATGACATCGTGGCGGCGGGCGGAAGGGCGCACGCCAACCTCGCCTCGGTTGCCGATCCGATCGGCGCGGCCTCGATCGTTGAGGATGCGGTCCAGCGCTTCGGGCGGATCGACGCGGTGGTCAACAACGCCGGAATCCTGCGCGACACGATCTGGCACAAGATGAGCCACGAGGACTGGCGCGCGGTGATCGACGTGCACCTCAATGGCGCCTTCAACGTCAGCAAGGCGGCGACGCCCCATTTCCGCGAGCAGCAGTCGGGCAGCTTCATCCACTTCACCAGCACCAGCGGGCTGATCGGCAACATTGGGCAGGCCAACTACAGCGCGGCCAAGCTGGCGATCGTCGGCCTGTCGCAATCGATCGCGCTCGACATGGCGCGCGCGGGCGTGCGCTCCAATTGCATCGCGCCCTTTGCCTGGAGCCGGATGACCGCCTCGATCCCCGCCGAAACGCCCGAACAGAAGGAGCGAGTCGAGCGATTGAAGACGATGAGCGCCGACAAGATCGCGCCGCTGGTGGTCTATCTCGCCGCGGACGCCAGCAAGGACGTCACCAACCAGATATTCTCGGTCCGCAAGAACGAGATCGTGCTGTTCGGCAAGCCGCGCCCGGTGCGCTCGATGACCAAGCTCGAGGGCTGGACGCCCGAGACGATCGCGGATGAGCTGATCCCGTCGTTCCGCCCCAGCATGGCCCGCGCCGATGAGGTCAGCGCGCACGTCTTCCCTTACGACCCCATCTGAGGAGCCCAGCATGAACCCCGGAATGGACGCCGACGTCTTCGACCAGTTCATCGAGCAGTTGCAGCGCTATGTCCGCGAGCGCCTGATCCCGGCCGAGCGCGAGGTGATCGAAACCGACCAGATCCCCGCCGACATCCTCAAGGAAATGCGCGACATGGGGCTGTTCGGGCTGACTATGCCCGAGGAGTACGGCGGGGCGGGGATGAACGTCTCGCAATATTGCCGCACGATCCGCGAGCTGAGCTACGCCATGCCGTGCTATCGCTCGATCACCTCGATCAACATCGGCATGGTCTGCTCGGCGATCATGAAGGGCGGAACCGCGGCGCAGAAGGCCGAATGGCTCCCGCGTCTGGCTGCCGGAGAAGTAGCCAGCTTCGGCCTGACCGAACCGGGTTCGGGATCGGACAGCGCGGCGATGCAGACGATGGCCGTTCGTTCCGGCAACGGGTGGGTGATCAACGGAACCAAGCGCTATATCACCAACGCGCCGTTCGCCAATGTCGCGCTGATCATGGCGCGGACCAGCAAGGAAGCGCTGCCCAAGAACGCCCACGTCTCGGCCTTTCTGGTGCCGATGGACACGCCCGGCGTCTCGGTCGGCAAGTCGGACAAGAAGATGGGCCAGGCCGGTAGCCACATCGCCGACGTGATCATGGAGGACGTGCATCTGCCCGCCGATGCGCTGCTCGGCGACGAGGAAGGCAAGGGCTTCATCACCGCGATGCAGAGCCTCGACAACGGGCGGCTCTCGGTGGGATCGGCGGCGGCGGGATACGCGCGGCGCGCGCTCGATTCGGCGCTGCGCTATGCCAACGAGCGCAAGGCCTTCGGCGAACCGATCGCCAACTTCCAGCTGATCCAGCAGATGCTGGCCGACAGCGAGATCGAGATCTACGCTGCCGAGTGCATGCTGGACGATGCCTGCCGCCGCGCCGATGCGGGCGAACGGGTGCTGCGCCAGGCCGCCGCGGCCAAGGTCTTCGCCACCGAGATGTGCGGCCGCGTGGTTGACCGGGTGGTGCAGATCTACGGCGGGGCGGGCTACCTGGCCGAATATGACGCCGAACGCTTCTTCCGCGATGCGCGGATCTACCGCATCTACGAAGGGACGACACAGATCCTTCAGCTCCAAATCGCCAAGCATATGCTGCGCGAATGGGCGGCGAACCAGTAGATGTACGACATCCTCACCGGGCTGTCGGTGGTCGAGGTATCGTCCTTCGTCGCCTCGCCCACGGCCGGGCTCTACATGGCGCAGTTCGGGGCCGATGTGATCCGGGTCGACCAGATCGGCGGCGGGCAGGATTTCCGCCGCTGGCCGGTGACGCGCGAGGACGATTCGCTGAGCTGGGAAAACCTCAACCGCGCCAAGCGCAGCCTGGCGCTCGACCTGACCCGGCCCGAGGGGCGCGAGTTGCTGGTCGAATTGTGCCGCAAGGTGGGAAGCCTCGTCACCAACCTGCCCGCCAAGGGTTTCCTGTCCCACGACGCACTATCCGAAGGCCGCGGCGACATGGTGACGGTGCGGATCATGGGCTGGCCCGATGGCTCGGTCGCGCTCGACTACACCGCCAACGCCGCGGTCGGCTACACCGCGCTGACCGGCCCGGTCGAGGACCCGCGCCCGGTCAACCACGTCCTGCCCGCCTGGGATCTGCTGACCGGAGCCTATGCCGCCTTCGCCCTGCTTGCCGCAATCCGCCGCCGCGAACAGACCGGGCACGGCGGCGAAGTGCGCTTGCCATTGACCGACATCGCGATCGGTTCTGCCGCCAACCTCGGGCGGGTGGCCGAGGTACTCTACACCGGCAAGGACCGCGAACGGCTGGGCAACGCCGTGTTCGGTACGATTGGCCGCGATTTCGTGACCCGCGACGGGGTGCGGCTGATGGTGGTCGCGATCAATGAACGGCAGTGGCAGGGTCTGGTCAAGGCGCTGGGCATCGGCGATGCGATCGCGGCAATCGAGGCCGAACGCGGCGTCAGCTTTGCGGGCGACGACGGCGCGCGCTTTGCGCACCGCGATGCGATCTTCGCGGTGATCGAGCGTGAGGTCGCGGGCTATGATCACACCGATCTTGCCGCGCTGTTCGACGCCAACGGCGTGGTCCACGGCCCCTATCGCACCATGCTGGAAGCGGTTCAGGACCCGCGCCTCGTTACCGCCAATCCGCTGTTTGCGGTAACGTCCGACAACCCCAGCGGCTTCGCCTATCCCGCCGTCGGGGCCTTCGCCACGCTCCCTGGGATGGAGCGCCGGTCGCCCGCCCCGGCCCCGCGCAACGGCCAGCACAGCGAGGCCATTCT
>JAGWUU010000255.1 GCA_028868335.1 Sphingomonadales bacterium
ATGCGGACGGCGGCACCCTCGCGCTCGACGAAATCGATCGCCTGCCAATCCACGTCCAGCAGCGGCTGCTCGAATCGATCCAGCGGGGCGACGTTCGCCCGATCGGGGCCCGCCATTCCTTCCGCGTCGACGTTCGCCCGATCGGGGCCCGCCATTCCTTCCGCGTCGACGTTCGCCTGATCGCGGCAAGCAATCTGCCCCTGAAGGACATGGTCGAAGGCGGGCACTTCCTCCCGGACCTGCTCGCCGCACTTTCGGGCGTGGTGGTCCAGGTGCCGCCGATGCGCGACCGCGCAGGCGACGTTGCCGCACTGGCCCGGCATTTCCTCGCCCGCATCGGCGAGCAGCCGGGGCTGCGTCCGCTTGGCATTACCGACGGCGCACTTGCCCTGCTCGCCGCATACGATTGGCCGGGCAACGTCCGCCAGTTGCAGGCAGTGCTGTTCCGCGCCGCAGTATTCTGCGACGGAGACGCGCTCACTTCGCAGGATTTCCCGCAGCTCAGCGATCTCATTGGAAGCGACGCCTCGCTTCAGGGCATGGTCCAGGAAGGTGTCGGGGTGATGCTCTACACCCCGGATGGAAACCTGCGCCCGCTCGAAGAGATTGAGGCCGACGTGATCCGGCTCGCGATCGGCCACTATCGCGGCCGCATGACCGAGGTTGCCCGGCGCTTGGGAATCGGCCGTTCAACGCTCTACCGCAAGCTCGGCGAACTGGGCATCGGCGACGCGGCCTGACCGCCCGGCATCCCCGCTCAATGCCGACGAAAAAGGCCGGAAGGTGTTGAACCTCCCGGCCAAGGAAAAGGCGAAAGTCGCCTTCGGGTCGCCCCGTGAACACGATAATATTGACTGCCGGAGAGAGAAGCTGGCTATCAATGCATCGTGAAAATCGATCGAATCATGGGTTAGCTAAAAATGCCCGGCGATTTAATTCCCCCACAGGGGAAGAAAACATTTCGCATCGCGTTATATTTGGCCTGACCCCTGGGGTTAGCGCGGCAACTGTTCGAAGTCGGTTAATGCTGCATCGCGCAATCCCCGCCATACTCGTGCGGCTTGAACCGTTTCGGGCACGTCATGGGCTCGCAGCAGTTGCACGCCCGCGTCCATGCCCTTGACCGCGATTGCCAGGCTGCCCCCCAACCGCTGATGAGCGGGAGCCTCGTTCGACAGGGCGCCGATCACCCGTTTGCGGCTTGCGCCCAGCAGCAGTGGCTGACCGAGTGCATGGAACAAGGGCAGGGCATTGATCAGGGCAAGATTGTCGGCGACCGACTTGCCGAAGCCAATGCCCGGATCGAGTACGATCCTGTCACGAGCCACACCAGCGGCGATTACGGCATCGCGCCGCGCCGCGAGCCAGTCAAACACGTCAAGAACGACGTCGGCATATCTGGCGTCGGCATGAAGATCCTCGCCCTCGCCCGGCGCGTGCATCAGCACGACCGGCGCGCCGGAGCGGGCGGCAATCTCGATGCTGCGCGGATCGTGGCGTAGGGCTGAGACATCGTTGATGATGTGGGCCCCGGCAACCAGCGCGGCATCCATAACACCAGCGCGGCGGGTATCGATGCTAATCGCGGCGCCCATCGCGGCGAGCCGTTCGACCGCCGGTATGACGCGTTTGAGTTCGTCGCCCTCCCACACGGCCGCGGCACCGGGACGGGTGCTTTCCCCGCCCACGTCGATCAGAGCCGCCCCAGCCTCGACCATGGCGGCGGCATGTGCATGGGCGACATCCGGATCGTCCATGAATTTGCCGCCATCCGAAAAACTGTCCGAGGTCACGTTGAGGATCCCCATGACCTGCGGCTGATCGAGCCGGACGGTGCGCGCTCCGCATTGCAGCGGGGCGTGGATACGCTGGAGATTGTCCCATTGGGCGCGCACCGCATAGGGCAAGCCGTCCAGCGCCGCGCGCAATTCGGGGAGGGAATAGCGCGTGCGGGAGACGATTTTGCCGCCGTCGCGTTCGATCAGCGCGAAGCGGCAGGCATAGACCAGCCCGCCAGCCAGACGCAGCGCCTCGCCCTCCTCGCTTTGCGGGGAGTCACACAGGGCGATTGGGCGCAGGTAGAAGGAAATGGTCAGTCCTCGGTGGCGAGAAGATAAAGCTGACGGATCGCATCGAGAGGCTTCGACTCACCCTGGTGCTCGATGTGCCAGAACGACCAGCCGTTGCAGCTCGGCGCGCCTTGCAACTTTGCGCCAAGGCCATGGATGGAGCCGCTTTCCGCGCCGGATACCAGCGAGCCGTCGGCCCGAACCGTCGCCTTGATCCTGCGTTTCTTGTCGCAGACAATGCTGCCGGGTGCGATCCAGCCGGTTTCGATGAGCGTTCCGAAGGCGACGCGCGGCGCGGCCTTGGGACTTTGCATCGTCGTGATCGCACTTTCATCGAGCGGCAGGGCCAGCTCGATCCGCTCGAGCGCAGCCTGGCGGTAGTTGCCTTCCCGTTCGCAGCCGATCCACTCTCGGCCCAGACGTTTAGCCACAGCGCCAGTGGTGCCGGTGCCGAAGAACGGATCGAGCACTACATCACCCTTGTTGGTGGTGGCCAGCATCACCCGGTAGAGCAGCGCCTCGGGCTTTTGAGTGGGATGGACTTTGTGTCCGCCCTTCTTGAGCCGCTCCTGTCCCCCGCAGATCGGCAGCACCCAGTCCGAGCGCATCTGCAATTCGTCGTTGAGCGTCTTCATCGCGCGGTAGTTGAAGGTGTATTTCGCCTTCTCCCCCGTTGAGCACCAGATCAGCGTTTCGTGTGCGTTGGTGAAGCGCGTGCCCTTGAAATTGGGCATGGGGTTGGCCTTGCGCCAGACAATGTCGTTGAGGATCCAGAACCCCATGTCCTGCAACATGGCGCCAAGCCGAAAGATGTTGTGATAGCTGCCGATCACCCACAGCGACCCGTTGGGCTTGAGCACCCGGCGCGCCTCGGTCAGCCATTCGCGGCTGAACTTGTCATAGGCGGCGAAGCTGTCGAACTGGTCCCAGTGATCGGTCACAGCGTCGACGTGGCTGCCATCCGGACGAGAGAGATCGCCGCCAAGCTGGAGATTGTAGGGCGGGTCGGCAAAGATCATGTCGACGCTTGCGTCCGGTATTGTCCGCATCGCCGCGACGCAATCGCCATCAAGAATCCGCCCCACCGGCAGATCAACGCGCGCAATCTCCCTTGCGGCGCTTGCCCGCGCCTTCGTTCGTACCAGCCCTGCACCCATGATCGTCGTCAAACCCCCTTTGCGAACCCTCAGGGTGGGTTATCCACAGGTCGCCGTCAAGCTGCGACTCGCGGAAAATCCTAACGATTCATGGTTATCGAACGGTTACCGCGAGAGGAACGGAACGAGTCCGGCACAGGATGTTGAGTCCGCTGAATCGCAGAGGACTCAAGATGTAGTGGGTGTAGCGATCCGGACTCGCGCGCAAAAATTTTTCGGGTCAGATCAATGCAAGCTGCGAGACAGGCGCAAAACTGCGGCGATGCAACGGCGTAGGGCCATGAACGCGGAGCGCCTCCATATGCTCCGCAGTGCCGTACCCGGCGTTCCGTTCCCATCCATAGTGGGGATGAACCGCGGCATGGGCGCGCATCACCCGGTCGCGGTGTTCCTTGGCGAGGATCGAGGCGGCGGAAATGCACGGCTCCAGCCCGTCCCCGCCCACGATCGCGCGGGCATTCCAACGCCAGTCCGGATGACGGCCAGCGGGGGTCATGTTGCCGTCGATCAGCACTTCGTGCGGCTTCGCGCCCCATTCGGCCACCAATGCACCGACCGCGCGGGTCATCGCCAGCATGGTCGCTGCGAAGATATTGATCCGGTCGATCTCGTCCGCCTCGACCACGCCGAGAGCCCAAAGACAGCTCGCCTGGATTTGCGGCTCAAGTACGCCGCGCTTCTTGGCGGACAGCTTCTTTGAATCGTCCAGTCCCGCCGGAGCATCTGGCCCCAACACGCAGGCAGCGGCAACTACCGGCCCGGCCAGCGGTCCGCGCCCCGCTTCGTCGACGCCGATCACCAGCCGGTCGAACGGCGGCTTGGCAAGCATGATGGGTTGGCGTTCGGCGGCGGGCATCATCGCTTGGCTCCTCCCGGTCCTATCTGCCCGCCCCGCACTCGCCGCAAGTTGTGGGCCAGCCATGGCTGGGGATAGGCGGCGATGTGGGCAATCGTCGCGCAAGTGGACAAGCCCACCATCTGCCCCTATCGGCGCGCCTCGATGACCGAGGCCCTGACCCTGATCCCGCTCGACAA
>JAGWUU010000256.1 GCA_028868335.1 Sphingomonadales bacterium
ACCACCTTGAGATCGGGGAAGAACCAGCAGACCTCGTCGAGATGCTCGACCTTCTGCGTTTCCATCGGAATGCGCGGCCCCGGGATGCCGACGTTGAGGCAGATCGGAATGCCCAATTCGGCGGCCGCGGTGTAGAGCGGGAACATGTACTTGTGGTTGATCGCCACCTGCGGCAGCGTCCCCGAAGGAAACACGCTGATCGCGGAAAGGCCGACCTCGGAATGGATCCGCTTGATCCGCCGCACCTCGTCGACGCCGCGATTGGGATCGCAAGGCAGATCGAAGAAGAAGCGGTCGGGATAGAGTTCCTTCGCCCGGCGCGAGGTGTCGTTGTCGTTCCACCCGACCAGTGCCTTGTCGATGTTGAAACGGTCCATCTGCTCGACCGTCCACTTGACGAAATCGCCAGGATTGCCGGTCTGCGGAATGTCCTTGAACATGTACTGCGCGGGCATGGCGAACTGCTCAAGCGTCTGCTGGTCCTTGATCAGCGGACGAAACGGCGCGAACCATTCCGAGCGGTCCTCGGCGTCGGGAATGCCCAACATGCAGTCGACGATCCCGATGTCCTTGGGCATGGCCATGTCATTCAACTCCGCTCAATGTGTTCCAGGCTGCACGCAAGGCAGCCTTGTTGACCTTGCCGACATCATTGCGCGGCAGCGGATCGGCAACCACCGCCACCCGCCCCGGCGCCTTGTAGCGGGCGAGCCGCTCGCCGACCCAATTCTTGACCGCGGCCTCGTCCAGCCCTCCGCCGCGAACTACGGCGACCAGCAGTTCGCCCAGTCTTTCGTCGGGGATGCCGAAGGCGGCGCATTCGCCCATGCCGGGCATTTCGCCCATCACCCGCTCGACCTCGGCGCAATAGATATTCTCGCCGCCCGAAATGACCATGTCCTTCACCCGATCGACGATGAAGATGTAGTCCTCGGCATCGACGTAGCCGACGTCTCCGGTCTTGAGCCAGCCGTCGGGGGTGAAGGCGGCGGCGGATTCCGAAGGCCGGTTCCAGTAACCGGCCATGACCATCGCGCCCTTGAGCTGGATCTCGCCGCTTTCGCCCTGCGGCAAGGTCGTCCCGTCCGGTGCGCAGATGCGGACCTGCGCCAGCGGCAACACACGCCCGGCCGAGGAACGGTTGCGGATGAAATCCTCGCCAACGGCTTGTGCCAGCGAACCCGATGCCTCGGTCATCCCATAGCCTGTACCCATGATCGCCTGGGGGCAGACCTTGCGAACCTCGTCGAGCAGGTTCACTGGCAGCGCCTGGCCGCCCGAGGCAACGTTGCGGAGGCTCGACAGGTCGGCCTCGCCCAGTTCCGCATGATGAAGCATGTCCCACAGCATTGTCGGCACGGCGGAAAGCATGGTGATCTTCTCGCGCTCGATCAGACGCACAGCTTCGCGCGCCTCCCAGCGGCGCATGATCACCACCTTTGAACCGCTGAACAGCGGCGAGAGGAAGGTCGAGCCGAGGCCCGAGATGTGGAACAGCGGATAGACCATCAACACCGCCTGCTGCGGCAGGTTGGCCAGGATCGTCTCGACCGGAACGCCCAGGCTGCGAGCGTAGTTGTGCAGGACCATGACGCCGGAAAGCTGCATCAGCATCAGTCCGGTGATCAGGCTGCGATGGGTCAGCACCGCCCCCTTGACCCGTCCGGTGGTGCCGGATGTGAACAGGATCGCCGCCGGATCGCCTGGCTTGGCGAGGCCCGGATCGGGCACCGGCACGGCCACGCGGCGCGCGATCTCGTCCTCCGGGAACGGCCGGGTCAGATCAAGCATCCGCCCGGCATAACCGCCCTCGCGGATCAACCCGGCGCGGCGGCTATCCGCCAGCACCAGCGCCGGGGTAACGTCGTCGATCATCGCCACCAACTCGGCCGGGGAACCTCGGCTGTTGAGCAGCGCGGCGATCCCGCCGACCTTGATGACGGCAAGGAAGGCGACGATCCATTCGGCGCGGTTCCGCATGCAGATCGCCACCCGGTCGCCGCGCTTGATCTCCAGCATCGGCACCAGTTGATCGCGCCATGCGAAGACCTGCTCGAAGGTCAGCCGCCGCTCCGCCCCGTCCGAGGAGAAATCGACCAGGAAGGTCTTGTCGCCGTGGCGCCGCGCCGCCTCGATCATCAGTTGCAGGTCGGGAGCCGCCTTGGCGAACTGGAGCAGCCCGTCGCGCTCGGCCAGTTCGAACGGCGTACCGGGCGCGGTGACCGCCGCGAACACCGGATCGACCTGGCTCGCTCTTTGTGTCGGACGCGACGAATCGATCATCGGTTAACTGGCCTTCTCCCACGATTCGCCCTGGTCGGGCGTCAGGGCACCCTACTTTGCATTTTGCGAATTTCAAGAGGTTTAAAATTACGCATTGATTGACAGTCACCGGCATATGGCACACGGATACATTGTACTTGCCAGCCAAATGCATCGCGTTATTCGCATGACTATCCGGCTCGGCGGCGCCAATTTCAAGAGGATGAGGACATGACGAACCGCAGTCTTGAACAGCGCATCGACCGGCTCGAATCGCTCGACGCGATCCGCCAGTTGCCCGCCAAATATGCCCTCGCGCTCGACATGCGCGACATGGACGCGATGGTCAGCCTGTTCCCCGCCGACGTCCGGGTGGGCAAGGACAGGTCGGGCCGGCTGGCGCTGCGCGAATACATGGACGGCACGCTGCGATCGCCGTTCACCGGCACCTCGCACCACATCGGCGGCCACATCATCGAGTTCGACGATCCCGATCACGCCCACGGCATCGTCTATTCAAAGAATGAACACGAAACCGGCGATGAGTGGGTGATCATGCAGATGATGTACGCCGACGACTATGTCCGGCAGGACGGACGCTGGTTCTTCGCCCGGCGGCTGCCGCTCTACTGGTATGCGACCGATCTCAACAAACCGCCGATCGGCGAGAGGAAGATGCGCTGGCCCGGAACCGATTGGGTCGAGGGCAACTTCCACAAGCTGTTCCCCAGTTTCGCGGAATTCTGGTCGCGATCGGGGGATCGCGGCGGACCGCTCGCCGAACCTGCGCCGCTCGACAAATTCATCGAGACCATGCGTCGCGGCGAGGTCGCGCCTAAGGTAAAGGTCCGCGCCGAGTGACCGCCGCCCGCAAAACGAGGCGCGGCTGCGGCTGCCTGCTCTTTGTGCTGATCGCGGCCGTGCTTGGCGGGTGGGGCTGGTTCGTCAACGGCAACCGCGAGATCGCCGAGGCGCGACCGATCAGCGGCGCCAGCACCGGGCGCGCGTGGTTCGATCCCGCGTTCGTTGCGGCGCCGGTTCCCGGCTCGGTCGACGCCAACCCATACCTCGCCGAGGGCCAGAACGGCACGATGCACGGTGATGGCTACCAGTCCGACACTCACCTCGCCGCCGGACCGCTCAGACTGCCGCTCGATGTGCGGACGCGCCGCGCAGGCAACGGATTGCCGCGCCAGTGCGCCACCTTCGTCTATCGGTCGGACGGCAAGCCCGTGTCGATGTGCGGCGGGCTCAGCGGCTTTCGCATCGTCCTGCTCGATCCGAACACCCTCCGGGCGCTCGCAACCTACGATTTACCCCCGCGCCCAAGTTCGTTCGAGGCGCTGGTCAAGCGCGACATGGGCATCATGATGGACGACAGTTCGGGCGGTGCCTACCTGTTCCTCGACAACCACGATCGCGTGGTGCTCGCCGACAGCAAGATGCGGGTCCAGCGGCTCGCGGCGGTCGAGCAAGGCGGACAATGGCATTTCGCGGTCGACGGTGAATGGGACCTGCGGCCCCACGTCCCTCACGCCTGCCTCGACTGGAACAACTGGTTCCCCTCGGGCGAGTGCGACAAGGTCACGACCGTCATGCCCGACTATGAAGGACGGCTGTGGTGGACCACCCGCAACGGCCGGATCGGAATAATCGATCCGCAGACCGGCAGCGTGCGGCAGACCGCGCTGGGTGAGGAAATCCAGAATGCCCTGGCGATGGACCGCGACGCGGTTTACGTGCTCAGCGATCACGCGCAATACGCCTTCAGCACCCATGGCGCCACCTTGATGCAGCCGCTGTGGCGCGAACCATACGATCGGGGCACCGCGCGCAAGGTTGGCTCGATCAACCAGGGCAGCGGAACCACTCCCACCCTGCTCGGCGAACGCTGGATCACCTTTTCCGACAATGCCGACGACCGCATCAACATTGTCGTCCTGCGCCGC
>JAGWUU010000257.1 GCA_028868335.1 Sphingomonadales bacterium
TGCCGCATGGGCGCCGGTCAGCGGGAAGCCGGTGCGGAAGTGATCGAAATTGACGGTAAGCTGGGTATCGCGCGCACCGGCTGGCAGCGCTGCCATCAGCAGCGCCACGAACACCGTCAGGATCGCCAACAAGCGCTTCCCGGCCAACCCGCTAACCCCTCTAACAACGACCCGACGACCCGGACCGATCACGTCTTTCTGGATCAAAACCTTAACGGAATTCGAAACGGGAACAGTAAAGACGCCTCTCGAACCGCCGCCGCACGGAGTCGGTTCACCGGAAAATTCAGCACATTGTCAGCTTGAGGTCAGACTTGACCGAATCAGGTCAGCGCGCGCTGTTCATCTGGATGGTGTGGAAGTCGGTCGTAAGGTGGCAGCGCTGGCATTCCTCGCCGAAAGCGCCGCGATGAACGTCGTTGCGCCGGTGGCAGTCGATGCATCTGGTGCCGAGCTTGGCGGGGTCGCCGACCCGCGAATGGCAAGCCGAGCAGATCAGCCCCTGGTGCTTGCCGGTCAGGGCGAAGCGGGTGGCCTTGTCGTGGTCGAACGACCAACTGCGCCAATCGACCGGATTGTGACACGAACGGCATTGCGCCGGTTGGCCCAGGGTGCCGTTGTGATGCTTGTCGTCGTGACAGTCCTGACAGGCGGTTCCCTTGACCGCGAAGGTCTTGTCGGCGTGGCAGCTTGCGCAGGCAAGACCGGCATGCTTGCCGATCAGCGGGAAGCGGGTGAGGTCGTGGTCGAACCGGATCTTGCCCTTCCACGCCTCGCTTGAGTGGCACCGCGCGCAATCGCGGCCGAGCCTGCCCGCATGGGCGTCGTCCTTGGCGTGGCACGAGGCGCACTCCACCGCCAGCCGGGTCTTGACGCCGGGGGCGGTGTGGCAAGCCTCGCACTTTGCCCGCGCATGGGCTCCAGCCAGCGGAAAGCGGGTCATCGTGTTGTGGTTGAATGAAACCGCTTTCCACCCCGTTGCATTGTGGCACCGCGCGCAGTCAGTGCCGTTGCCGCCCTTGTGGGCATCATCCGCCGCGTGACAGCCGATGCAGGTCACAGGCGGCTTGGCCTGCTTGGGCGGCAGCTTGTGACAGCCGGAACATGCGGCCGTGCGATGCGCTCCCTTCAGCGGGAATCCGGTACTGTCATGGTCAAAGCTGGTCTGTTTCCAGCTACGCGGGTTGTGGCAGCTTGCACAGTCGGTGCCGTTCTGTCCCTTGTGCGTGTCGTCGCTGGCATGGCAGGCGAAGCATGAGCGGGACGGGTGCTTGTTGGCATTGCCGGCACCATGGCAACTGGCGCAGGTTGCCGCGGCGTGCCCGCCGATCAGCGGGAAGCCCGTGCTGGCATGATCGAACGTCGCCCCGCTCCAGCTTGCAGTCGAGTGACACTGGGCGCAGTTGGTCCCGCGGCTGCCCCGGTGGGCGTCGTCCTTCGTGTGGCACGAGACGCAGGTGGTCGCCAGGCCTTTCCAGCGCTGCCCGGCATGACACGATGCGCAGGTCGCGCTGCGGTGCGCCCCGGTCAGGGCGAACCCGGTCGAAGCATGGTTGAAGCCCTGAAGCGATTTCCACGCGGTGGTGACGTGGCAGTTCTGGCACGCCCGGCCCAATTGGCCGTGGTGCGGATCCTTGCGGGCATGGCACGAGGCGCAATCGCGCGGAACGCCGCGATAGTCGTTGCCGTTGTGGCAACTGGCACAACCGACGCGCTGGTGCGCCCCGGTCAGCGGATAGTCGGTGAAGGCGTGATTGAAGCTGGCGCGGTTGAGCTGGATCAGGCCGAAGCCGCGACCCTTGTGATCGCTATGGCAGGTCTTGCAGGCACCGCTGCGGGCCGGGCCGAACCGGCCGTGAAAGTGCGTGCCGCTGGCGATGTCCGCGCCCACGCCCCTGTGGCAGGCGGTGCAGCGGCCGTTCTGTGCTTCCTTGCGGAACGAGGAATGGCAA
This sequence comes from Sphingomonadales bacterium, assembly GCA_028868335.1. GTDB lineage: Bacteria > Pseudomonadota > Alphaproteobacteria > Sphingomonadales > Sphingomonadaceae > Novosphingobium. Next base: position 1,953 of record JAGWUU010000257.1, read on the forward strand.
CTGTCGCACCGGCTTTCCAGCCGGGCGTGGGCGCTGCTGAGCGGGCCGGGAGTGACCAGCCGCTCCATGATCGTCTGGCCGATCGCCGGGGCCGCCACCATCAGGGCGAGAAACCACAGCAGGCGCGCCCAACCGCGCATCAGTACATGTGCACCGCAACGATGTGGAGCACGGCGGCGGCGACCAGCAGGATGAACAGCGGCAGGTGCAACAGGTGCCAGAGCCGCAGCAGGCGGTCGTAGAACGCGAATTCGGCGGCGCGGCGCACGGCTTCGAAGTAGTCGCTTATCAGTTCGCGCACGGCCTGGGTGCGGCGGTTGGCCTCGCGTGGCAGGTCTTCCAGCAGCGCCCGCTGGGCACGGCGCGTTTCGAAGCCGAGGCCGACAACCGCGCCCGCGCTTGACCAGAACGCGCCGCCGGCGGCCACCGCGCGGTTCTCGAACGGCTGGATGCGCTCGAGGATCGCGTCGCGTGACACGCCCCGCGCCTCAAGCCTGGTCAGCATGGCGTCCATGTCCTGCTTGAGCGCACGCAATTCAAGCTTGCGGCCCGAGTAGCCGCGATGGACCCGCGAATAGAAGAACCGCCCGATCAGTCCGCTGCTCGCCACGACGATCATGGCTCCCAGCGCGAAGGCGCTGTTGAGCGCACCCCAACTGAAGCGTGAATGATAGAGGATGGCAAGCGGTCCGATCAGGCCCAGCAGCATGTGAAGGCGGAACCAGAAGCCGACCGACCCCACCGCCTTGCTGGCGCGCTTGGCGCGCTTGCGAAGCGGATAGGCCAGCAGGATCAGCATCAGCGAACCGCCGATGATCCCCAGTGCATAGCCGATACCATGGTCGGGATTGATCCAGTCATCATGACGATGGAGCCATCCAAAAACGATCGCGGCAACCACTGCGGCAAGGACAAATGCCGAAACCACACGCTCCACCGCTCCGGCCGTTAACCCTTGTCGTTGACCCGCTGCTGGAATTTTCTCTGCTTTTGAGGCCATGAATTTGGTTTCTTTGAAATGAACAGTACTGAGGCAAATGCCAGAATGTGCTTAGCGTTTGGTTTCCGTTCCGCCTCCCGAAGGCGGCTCATTTCGTCTTGGGCGACGGGCAAATCGTCGCGGCTTCGCGATTTTGAAAGGTTCGTGTCAGGTTCGGGATGTCCGCTCGCCGCGCAAGGTGAAAGGACACGACGGACAACTTTGTCATCTTGGGCTCGAGGAAGTGTATGTTGCAATATCTGTTGACCGCCATCGCCGGAATCGCGCTCGGCATCGTTGGAATGCGCGTGTGGCAAGCGCGCGAGGTGTCGGTCGCGGCCGATCCCGGCGCTGCGTCGGCAATCCCGGTCGATGCTCCGCCGTCTGGCCCGACGGCGGGATCGGGTCGCAAGCTGCTCTATGGCGCGGGCGCGCTGGTCGCCGTGGCCGGAGCGATCTTTGCCTTCAGGCCCGGCGCGGCGCCCTCGGCGGACGTCGGTGCATCAGCCGTGGGCGCGGCGGTCCCGGGCGGCAAGCAACTCGCCGACGTCGATACGATGATCGCCAGGCTGGCGGAACGACTGCGGAATAATCCCAACGACGGCGAGGGGTTCCGAATGCTAGGCTGGTCCTACGTGATGACCGGCCATCCCGATCAGGCGATCCAGCCTTACAAAAAGGCGCTCGCCCTGCTTCCGAATTCGGCGCTGGTCCATTCGGGCTATGGCGAGGCGATGGTCGGCATCGCGCGGAACACGGTGACGCCCGAGGCCAAGGCTGAATTCGAGCGCGCAGTTGCAATCGATCCCAAGGAGCCGCGTTCGCGCTACTTCCTGGCGCTGTGGCAGGCACAGCATGGCGAGGAGAAGGTGGCGCTCGACAAGTGGGTCGCGCTCGCCAACGAGGGTCCGGCCGATGCACCGTGGCAAACGGACCTGCACAAGCAGATCGCCGTCACCTCGGCCAAGCTGGGTGTCGATGTCTCGTCGCGGTTCAAGTCTGCCCCGGCGCAGGGCGGGCTTGCCTCCGGGGGGGCGGCGCTCGACGCAAAGACCGTGCAGGCGGCCAATGCGCTGCCGCAGGAACAGCGTCAGGCCATGGTCGATGGAATGGTTGAGGGTCTGGCGGCCAAGCTCAAGACCAATCCGGCCAATCCCGACGGCTGGATGTTGCTGCTGCGCTCGCGCATGGTGATGAAGCAGTCCGATCAGGCGGCTCGGGATCTGGTTACCGCGCGCAAGGCGCTGTCCGACGATGCAACCGGCCTT
>JAGWUU010000018.1 GCA_028868335.1 Sphingomonadales bacterium
GACGCGTTCCTGCGCCGCTGCTTCTTCCACTACATCAAGTTCCCCGATCGCGAGACGATGCAGGCGATCATCGACGTCCACTTCCCCGGCATCCAGAAGGCCTTGGTGAGCAAGGCGATGGACGTGTTCTACGAAGTCCGCGAGGTGCCCGGCCTCAAGAAGAAGCCCAGCACCAGCGAGCTGCTCGACTGGCTCAAGCTGCTGCTCAACGAGGACATGCCGCTCGACGTGCTGCAGAACAAGGATCCGACCAAGGCGATCCCGCCGCTCCACGGGGCGTTGCTCAAGAACGAGCAGGACGTGATGCTGTTCGAGCGGCTGGCCTTCATGGCCCGGCGGCAGAACTGATGGCTCACCAAGGCGGCTGCCTGTGCGGTCAGGTCCGCTATGTCGCTGACAGCGAGCCGCTTGGCGCGCGAATGTGCTGGTGTCGCGATTGCCAGCGGATTGCCAGTGGATCGGCAACGGTCAACGCCCTGTTTGATGAACAGACGGTCCGTTTCACGGGCGGGATTTCGACCTTTGACATGATCGCTGACAGCGGGAACAAGGTCGAGCGCGGCTTTTGCTCCAAGTGTGGTTCGCAAATGTACAGCCGTACTGTTGAACCGAAGGGGCAGCCGATGCGGCTGCGCGCCGGGACGCTCGACGACCCGGAGATCGTGACACCCAGCGCCTTGATCTGGGTCGATTCGGCTCCGTCGTGGGCGCCGCTCGATCCGGCCCTGCCGTGGCACGCACAGGGGCCGCACAGTCCGCTTTCCTCGCGCGCGAAGCGGTAAGTTTACGCTGGCCGCGTGGGAACCAGCAATCACGGATGGGTCCACACCCGCTTTGCCGTCGTCCGAACGCGCCTTGAAGCCTATGAGCCGCGCCCCGGCTGGCACGCTTGGAGCTACGAATTCCTGCTGTTCGGCTTCAAGCAGGGATGGGCCTGCCTGTTCGGCGGACTGATGCTGGCCCTGCTACTGGGCACCCACCTGTTTTACCCGGCCCATACCGCCTTGGCGCGGTATGACTTCCTGACCTTGTCCGCCGTTGCGATTCAGGGCGGAATGTTGCTGTTCCGGCTCGAAACGCTGGAAGAAGCCAAGGTGATCCTGGCCTTCCATGTCGTCGGCACGGTGATGGAGCTGTTCAAGACCAGCTTTGGATCATGGCACTATCCCGAGTCCAGCCTGCTGCGGATCGGCGGTGTGCCGCTGTTCTCCGGCTTCATGCATGCGGCGGTCGGTAGTTACATCGCGCGGGTCTGGCGGATTTTCGATTTCCGCTTCTCGTACTACCCCAGCCACACCCTCGCCGGGCTGCTTGCCGCGGCGATCTACATCAATTTCTTCGCCCACCACTGGCTACCCGACACGCGGCTGTTGCTGTTCGCCTGCCTCGCCCTGCTGTTCTGGCGCGCCCGGGTCTGGTTCCGGGTCTGGCGGGTGGATCGCTGGATGCCGCTGCTGCTCGGCTGGTTCCTGGTCGCGCTGTTCATCTGGTTTGCCGAGAACATCGGCACCTACAGTCGAGCGTGGCTCTATCCGGGTCAGGCCCACGGCTGGGCGCTTGTCAGCCCGAGCAAACTGGGCGCGTGGTATCTTCTGATGTATATTTCCTTCATCCTCGTTGCGGCGGTGCACAAGCCGCAAGAAAAGGCCTGATCCGATGTTCTTTAACTTCGTCGATGAATTGCGCGCCGCGGGCATTCCCGCCAGCTTCAAGGAACACCTCGTGCTCTTGGAGGCGCTCGACAAGGACGTGATCGAGCAGACGCCGGAGCAATTCTACTACCTCAGCCGCGCAGTGTTCGTGAAGGACGAAGGCCTGCTCGACCGCTTTGACCAGGTGTTCAACAAGGTCTTCAAGGGGCTGCTCACCGACTATGGCCAAAAGCCGGTCGACATTCCCGAGGACTGGCTGAAGGCCGTCGCCGAAAAGTTCCTGACCCCGGAGGAGATGGAGGCGATCAAGGCGCTCGGTTCTTGGGAAGAGATCATGGAGACGCTGAAGAAGCGGCTCGAGGAACAGCAGAAGCGGCACGAGGGCGGGAACAAGTGGGTCGGCACCGGCGGCACTTCGCCCTACGGCAACAACGGCTACAATCCCGAAGGCGTGCGCATCGGCGGCGAGAGCAAGCACAAGCGTGCGCTCAAGGTCTGGGAAAAGCGCGAGTTCCAGAACCTCGACAACACCAAGGAACTCGGCACCCGCAACATCAAGATCGCGCTGCGCCGCCTGCGCCGCTTCGCCCGCGAAGGATCGCCCGATGAGCTGGACCTTGAGGGCACAATCGAAGGCACCGCGCGGCAGGGCTGGCTCGACATCAAGATGCGACCTGAGCGGCATAATGCGGTGAAACTGCTGCTGTTCCTTGACGTTGGCGGATCGATGGACCCGTTCATCAAGCTCGTCGAGGAGTTGTTCAGTGCTGCCACTGCGGAGTTCAAGAACCTGGAGTTTTTCTACTTCCACAACTGCCTCTACGAGGGCGTGTGGAAGGACAACCGCCGCCGCTGGAGCGAGCGGACCAACACTTGGGACATCCTCCACAAGTACGGCCACGACTACAAGGTGGTCTTCGTCGGCGACGCGGCGATGAGCCCCTACGAGATCACCCACCCCGGCGGCTCGGTCGAGCATTTCAACGAGGAATCCGGTTCGGTCTGGTTGAGCCGGGTATCGCATGTCTATCCGGCGACGGTGTGGATCAACCCGGTGCCGGAAAAGCAGTGGGGCTATTCGCAATCGACCAAGATGATCCGCGAGGCCGTTGGCGGGTCGATGTACCCCTTGACCTTGGCAGGCCTGGACGATGCGATGCGCGAGCTGACCCGCAAGAAGCATTGATGGGCCCGCAAGAATAGCTTGCCTTGAATTCGGCCGGATAGAGGGCAAATACGCGCCATGACCCAGCGCCTCCCTGCCCTGTTCCTTGGTCACGGCTCGCCGATGACCGTTATTTCCGATGTGCCTGAGCGTCGCGCCTGGCAGACGTTGGGCAAGGTCCTGCCCCGTCCACAGGCGATCCTGGTGATCAGCGCCCATTGGGAAACCGAGGGTGCGATCCACGTCACCGCGGGCGATGCGCCGCGCACGATTCATGACTTCGGCGGTTTTCCGGATGAGTTGTTCGCGATTCAATACCCGGCTCCCGGTTCGTCCGGTCTGATCGACCGCATTGTCGAATTGCTGGGCACCGACCGCGTGGTTCGCGACGAAAGCTGGGGCTTCGATCATGGCGCCTGGGGTGTCGTTCGGCCAATGTACCCCGACGCGGACATTCCGATGGTCGAGATGAGCCTCGATCGCGCCATGACGCCCGAGCAGTTCATCGAGCTTGGCCGCAAACTTGCCCCGCTGCGCAACGAAGGCGTGCTGCTGATCGGCAGCGGCAACGTGGTCCACAACCTGCGGCTGTGGCGGCAGTTCGCCGGAACCCAGCCGGAATGGGCGACGTCGTTTCGCGACCGGATCAACGCCGCCGTGCGCGATGCCGACCACCTCGCCTTGACCCATTTCGCGGCAGACGATCAGGCCGCGGCGGCTGCGATCAACAGCGCCGAACACTACTTGCCGCTGCTGCCGATCGTGGGGGCGCAATTGCCCGGCGATGATGTAGGCGTGTTCAGCGACACCGTGGACGGTGCGCTGTCCATGACCTGCTATCTTCTCGGCGATTCTGAGGTGTTGAACGCACTGGCCTGAGGCTGGTCATCCATTGTTGCGCCGGGTAAGGCCGCGCGATGGATCGCCAGTTGTTGATCATCTGCGTGTTGACCGCTGCGATCAACCTGATCGGGACGTTAGCCTACGCCGCACGGATCGCGGGGGTGCGAACCCGGCGCATCGCAATGAGCTTTGCGCTGTTCAATATCCTCGTTCTGGTCAGCCGCACCTCCAATTCGTTCCTCGGCCCCTTCCTCGCCAAGCGGATCGAGAACCGGATCAAGACCGGCGGCGGCGATGCATTGTTCAGCGATTTCCAGATTGTCCTGGGCTCGGCGACTCTGGCGGTCGCGATCGGCATTATGCTGGTGCCTTCCGGGCAGCGAATGTTCGCGCGGGCGATCGGCTATTTCCAGAAGAATCGCTCCACCGCACGACTGGTTCTGCGCACGGCCAGCCCGGTTGGACTTAGAACCATCCGTCAGGCGATCCGCCCGCCATCGCTGGTGCATCTGCGCAATCTGGGCAAGGAGCGCGGGGTTGGCTGGGGCGTGCTGATCGCCAATTGCCTGGCCCAGGCGCTGATTACCGTGGGCGTGCTCGCATCGCTCTATGCCGGCTATCTCAACCCCGAATTTCGCGTCACCGCCAGCCAGCTTTCTGCCGTCATCAATGGCTTTGCGACGATCCTGCTGTTCGCTCTGATCGACCCGCAACTCTCGGTGATGACCGACGACGTGGTGGAGGGAAGGATCAGCGAATCGCTGTTTCGTCGCACCATCGTCTGGATCAGTTTCAGCCGGTTGGCCGGAACGATGCTCGCGCAGGTGCTGCTACTGCCTTCCGCGCGGGCGATCGCCTGGATCGCGAACTACGTGTAGAGCAGCAGCGGGGCGACAGCCTCTCGCCACGCGACCTCATCAGGACCGGCGATGGCGTCGAGATCGCCGGGAGTCGCGCTTGCATCGTCCACCCATTCACGCAAGGCGCTGCCGCCGTTGATCACGTCTATCGCGAGCCGTTCGAACTCGTACTCATAAGGAAAGTCGCGCCAGATCGGGTAATCCGGGTAGAGCCGCCGGATCGCCTTGAAGGCCAGCGCCTGAAGTCGCCACGGCTGAAACGCATCGTGATCGTAGAACGCACCCTCGGCATGAATCATCAAGCCATTGCACAGTTCGCCCGCGTGTTTGTGGAACATTGGCGTGAACCAGCATTCGCGCAGGGCGCAGCCGACAAGCCAATGCGGTGCAAAGCGCTGCATCTCTTTGAGTACGGCCTTGGCGTCGATGTCCGGCGCGCCAAACAGCACTTCCAGCGGCCGGGTTGTCCCGCGCCCTTCGCTGAGGGTTGCGCCTTCTAGCATCACCGTTCCGGCGTAGGCGCGCGCCATGTTGAGGCTGGCGGCGTTGGGGCTGGGATTGATCCAGATTCGATCCTGCGGCCAGCCAAAGCCCGTCGCAATTTCGGGCGCCCACCGATCCATGGCGATCACGCGGTAATCGACATCAAGCTTGAAGTGCTGGATGAACCAATGCCCCATTTCGCCAAGCGTCAGGCCATGGCGCATCGGCATCGGTCCTGCTCCGACGAAACTTTCCTGACCGGGCCGGAGGGTGGTGCCTTCCACAGGACGGCCAGCGGGATTGGGACGGTCCAGCACCCACACGGCCTTGCCGGTGCCCGAAGCCGCTTCCAGAAGATAAAGCAGCGTCGTGACGAAGGTGTAGATCCGACAGCCGAGGTCTTGCAGGTCGAACAGAAATACGTCCGCCGTACTCATCATCTGACCGCTGGGTCGGCGCACCTCGCCATAGAGGCTGAACACCGGGATGTTGTAGTTCGGATCAAGCTCGTCAGCCGTCTCGACCATGTTGTCCTGCTTGTCGCCCTTCAGGCCGTGCTGCGGACCGAATGCGGACGTGACATTCACCCCCGCCGCTATCAGCGCATCGAGTGAATGGGTCAGGTTGGCGGTGACGCTGGCGGGGTGCGCGATCAATGCAACGCGCTTGCCTTCCAACGGCCTGCGCAAGGCAGGATCGGTCAACAGGCGATCTATTCCGAAGAGAACGGTCATCAAGCGCCGGGTGCCGGAAGCGTAGCGGCAAAGCAAGCGGGATGGTGGAAATCAGGCTGGCCGGGCGGATGGACCAGCGCCCAGTAGGATTTGGTGCCGTCCGTTTCCTCGATCACGGCCGCGAGGGCCAATCGACCGGCAAGATGTGTATCGAACAGTGTCGCCCGCAAAACGAGACAGTCCTGTGTGCCTTCGACGGCGATTTCCGGCGCCCGGCTAACTGGCCGTGGCTTTGAACCAGCGCGGTATCCGTCAAAATCATAGGCGGCCCAGTTCAATGAGGGAGAAAAGTTGAATTCGCAGTAGGAATCGCCGCCAACGAACATCTCGAAGCAGGTGGTTTGCCACAGGCCGTCGCGGCGCTCCGGGCGAGTGGCCCGGTCTGGCAGCACCACCTCGTCCGTTTGACACGCCATACGGAATTCCAGCCGAACCCGATCCGGCGTTCTCTCGACCGACGCCTCGATCGATTTGACCGCCGTGGCCGGCGTCTGCGGATGACAGGTCAGGCTATGCGTTTCCAAGCGCGCTTCTCCGTGCTAGGCGCGCCGCGAATTCGCGAAGGCAGCCATGACCTACACTTCTTCCCTGCTCCGCCTGCTCGACGAGCGCGGCTACATCCACCAGCTTACCGATGCCGAAGGGCTCGATGCCCTTGCCGCGAAGCAGATCGTGCCAGGCTATATCGGCTTCGACGCCACCGCGCCATCACTGCATGTCGGCAGCCTGGTGCAGATCATGTTGCTGCGCCGGTTGCAGCAAGTAGGACACAAGCCAGTCGTCCTGATGGGTGGAGGCACAACGCGGATCGGTGATCCGACCGGGCGTGACGAAAGCCGCAAGATGCTTTCCGACGCGACGATCGACGCCAACATCGCCTCGATCCGCACGATCTTCGAACGGTTCCTGACCTTTGGCGATGGGCCGACCGATGCGGTGATGGTCAACAATCACGATTGGCTGGGCAAGCTCGGCTACGTTGAGCTGCTCCAGACAGTCGGCACCCATTTCACCGTCAACCGGATGCTGACTTTCGATTCGGTCAAACTGCGGCTTGAGCGCGAACAGCCGATGACATTCCTTGAGTTCAACTACATGATCCTCCAGGGCTACGATTTTTGGCACTTGGCCAAGGATCGGGGCGTTCGCCTGCAAATGGGCGGTTCGGACCAGTGGGGCAACATCGTCAACGGGATCGAGCTGTCGCGCCGGAAGGACGGGATCGAGGTGTTCGGCGTCACCACCCCGCTGCTGACCACCGCCGATGGCGCGAAAATGGGCAAGACCGCTGCCGGCGCAGTCTGGCTCAACGACGATGCCCTGCCCGCCTACGATTTCTGGCAATACTGGCGAAATGCCGACGATCGCGACGTCGGCAAGTTCCTGCGCCTGTTCACCGACCTTTCGCTGGATGAGATTGCCCGGCTCGAGTCCCTGGGCGGCAGTGAGATCAATGCCGCCAAGGTTGTGCTGGCGAACGAAGTGACCAAGCTTTGCCGGGGTGAAGAGGCAGCGAAGGCGGCGGAGGCAACGGCATCGGCAACGTTCACAGGGGGCGGTGTTGGCGCCGATCTTCCCGTTCTCGCCCTGCCCCGCGAAGGAATGGGAATCATCAATGCCCTCGTTGGCATCGGTTTCGCAGCCAGCCGGGGCGAGGCCAAGCGTCTGATCGCGGGCGGCGGTGCAAGGATTGATGGTGAAGCGATTTCCGATGAGAACTATCTGATTCAATGCAATTCTGGCGAGGTTCGTATTTCCTCGGGCAAGAAGAAGCACGGCGTATTGCGCCCGAACTAGGCTGAACCGCAGGCAAATTTACTGTTTATTCGCCATTCATCGCCATAGTCCGTCTGCCAAATTGCAAATCGGAGGCGAAGCGTAGGTCATGGGCGTCGGAGCGCAACTAACCGTCACGGACATGCGCCGTGCCGCGCGGCACCCCGTCGATCACAAGGTGATCGGCGAGCAACGCCGCCTTGGAGATGTGCATCTCCACATCGTCAACATCTCGGCCCACGGCTTCATGGCCGAGGGACCGAGCGAGATGCATCGCGGCGAACGGATCAGCATCCGCCTGCCCGACATCGGCCGTATCGAGGCTCACATGATCTGGTCGACGGAAAGTCGCGCCGGGTTCCAGTTCGAGCGGATCATTCGCCTAGAGGACTTCATGCGGATGATCGACACGCTGCAGCCCAATCCGCGCCTGCGCCGCTCGCGTTGACAGCCGCCATCGGCGAAGAAGCCAGAGTTTAAGCGCTCAAAAAATCTGCTTGCTTGGCAAGCGTGCGGAGCGCTGCCATTGCTGAGTGGTGAGCGGCCCTTCCCATCCCCTTCAGGTTAGCGACTACCGCCTGTTCTGGCTGTCGCGTTTCGCGTCGACGTGTGGTGGATCCGCCATGGTCGTGGTGATCGGGGCGCAAACCTACAAGATCGCGCGTGAAGCCTACGGCATGAGCGAAGCCCAGGCCGCATTCATGCTTGGCGTGCTGGGGTTTGTGCAGTTCGTTCCCTACCTGTTGCTGACGCCCGTTGCGGGGCTCCTCGCTGACAGGATGGATCGAAGGTATGTCGCGGCGACCGCGTCGACTGTCGATCTGGTGCTGGCCCTGATACTGGCCGGAGCGAACCATTTCGCTGCCCTGTCGCTTCCGCTGTTGTTGTCGATCGCCGCGTTCTACGGCGCGGCGCGGGTCTTCATCAATCCTTCGTTGAGCGCCATTGTCCCGAACATCGTGCCGGCGGAAATGCTCCCGAGAGCGATCGCGTTCAGTTCGATTTCATGGCAATCCGGCGCGATCATCGGACCATCGCTGGCGGGGTTCCTGCTCGCGCGAAACGCGGCGTTGCCATATTTCTTTTCCGCGATGCTGCTTGCCGTCGTGGTGGTGGCATTGCTCGCAATCAGGCATCGAGCGCCGCCCGCGGCCGCCAAGGAACCGGCGCTCAAGTTGATGTCCGACGGCGCGCGGTTCGTCTGGCATGAGCGCTTCCTGCTGGGCTGCGTCACGCTTGACCTGTTTGCCGTACTCCTTGGAGGGGCAACCGCGATGCTGCCCGCGTTCGCCTACGATATCCTCAAGGTCGGCGCTGAGGGGTTGGGCCTGATGCGGGCGGCGCCTGCCCTTGGCGCTTCACTGGTCGGCATCTACCTCGGTTTCCATCCGCTCAATCGCAACGTCGGCGCTAAAATGCTGTGGTCGGTCGCGATCTATGGTCTTGCCACTCTGGCCTTCGGACTTTCCACGAGCTTTCCGTTTTCACTCGCCATGCTGGCGCTGCTTGGTGGTGCCGATGCGATTTCAGTGTTCATTCGCAACACCTTGACGCAACTCAATACGCCCGATGCGATGCGTGGCCGGGTTGCCTCGATTTCTGGCCTGGCCATTTCCGCCTCGAACGAATTGGGGGAAATGCAATCGGGTCTGGCTGCTGCTCTGCTTGGACCAGTCGGGGCAGTTGCCCTTGGCGGAGCGGGAGCTATCGTGATTACTGCAATCTGGACGATGATCTTTCCCGAACTCAAGCGCGCAAAAACTTTCGCACCGCAATACCGTGAACCTCAAAACAAGGAGCCTGTGACATGAAGGCTGACAGCATTCTCGCTACTATCGGCAACACGCCGCACATCCGCTTGTCGCGATTGTTCCCCGACCATGAGGTGTGGGTGAAGGCGGAGCGCGCCAACCCCGGCGGTTCGATCAAGGACCGTATCGGCCTCGCCATGATCGAAGCGGCGGAAGCGGATGGTAGCCTCAAGCCGGGCGGCACGATCATCGAGCCGACCAGCGGCAACACCGGAATCGGGCTCGCCATGGTCGCGGCGGTCAAGGGCTACAAGCTGGTTCTCGTCATGCCCGAATCGATGTCGGTTGAGCGGCGGCGGCTGATGCTGGCCTATGGCGCGACCTTCGATCTTACCCCGCGGGAAAAAGGCATGAAGGGCGCGCTGGAACGGGCGCACGAACTGGTCCAGCAGACCCCCGGCGCATGGATGCCGCAGCAGTTCGAGAATCCTGCCAACATTGCCGTCCACGTCCAGACCACGGCTCGGGAAATCCTGGCCGATTTCAAGGACAGCCCGATCGACGTGCTGATTACTGGCGTCGGTACCGGCGGCCACCTCACCGGCACGGCGGAAGAGCTTAAGCGCCATTGGGCTGGTATGAAGGCCTATGCGGTGGAGCCCGAACTGTCGCCTGTCATTTCCGGCGGTCAGCCCGGCCCCCATCCCATCCAGGGGATCGGGGCGGGCTTCATCCCGGGCAATCTCCACACGCAGGCGATCGATGGTGCGATTCAGGTCAATGCCGACGACGCCAAGGAATGGGCGCGCCGTTGCGCCCGCGAGGAGGGGATGCTGGTAGGGATCAGCTCGGGTGCGACTCTGGCGGCGATCGCCAAGAAGCTGCCTGATCTGTCGAAGGACAGCCGGGTGCTCGGCTTCAATTATGACACCGGCGAACGGTATCTGTCGGTGCCGGATTTCCTCCCCGAGTGACCGTGCTGGAGCGCGTTGGCTATTATGACCGGGATACTGCCCTGACCGGGTGGCTCGCCCGCCCGCAAGGTGCGGCGCGGGCGGCGGTGCTGGTCTGGCCGACGATAGCCAACGTTACTCCAGCGATCGAACGACGCGCGCAGATGCTCGCCGATCGGGGCTTTCTGGCCCTGATCGGCGACTACTACGGCGAACCGGTGCGCGATTTTGACCATGCTCGCGAGCTGGCCGGAGTCCTGCGCGCCGATACGGACAACTATCGCGCAAGGCTGGCTGCGGGCCTTGTAGCCCTGCGCGCGCTCCCCGGGGCGGGGGGATTGCCTGAAGCAGTGATCGGCTATTGCATGGGCGGCCAGGCCGCGCTGGAAGTCGCTCGGACTGGAGCCGACGTGAGGGCCGTTGTCAGCTTTCACGGCGTCCTCGATACCGGGCGCCGAGCCGAACCGGATGCAGTCAAGGCTCGCATCCTGATCTGCCACGGCGATGCCGACCCCCTCGCCCCGCGCGATCATGTCCTGTCGCTTTGGGATGAACTGAACACCGCGCGGGCGCAGTGGCATTTCCACAGCTACAGCGGCGTCAGGCACGGCTTTACCGACCCTGGCAGCGATGCCCGCGGCATCCCGGCGATCGGATACGACGCCAGCGCCGACCGGCAAAGCTGGGCAGCGATGATGAGCCTGTTTGACGAGGTTTTTAGTAAGAACAGGAACTGGCCATGAATCGAACGATTTCGGGCTTCATTCTTTTCCTGATTGCAGGTGGTGCCGCTACTGATGCGCGGGCATTCTGCGCGTATCACCGCCAGATGTATGCCAAGACGACTCTCGCTCAAGAGTTTCGGGATTCGAAGTGGATTGCGCGTGCAACGGTGATTTCGGCCAAATCTTGGAGAGGCAAACATGATTGGGGCACAACATATAACCTGAAACGAGTTGTGATATACAAAGGTCAGCTCCCGCAGACCTTTGCATTGTCGACAGAACGCAATTCGGGTGGCTTTTATCTCGATATGGGAATGAAACCCGACATTGGTGGCGAATATCTGTTGTTTCTCATTCCCGACTCAAGTCCCGCCGAACACCCAGCGGCAGTTCGCAAATCGCTATGGATTAACTACTCTTGCGGCCAATCGAGGTCGTGGTCAGAGGTTTCGGGCGGTCAACGCGCACAATTGATCCAGCTTTCCAGAAACGCAGGACCTTGACCTAAGCCGTCGCGAAGGCCTCGATCGGCAGCGCCATCACAGCCTCCGCCCCGCTTTCGATCTTGCGGCGCAGCGCGCCGGCATCGGGCGTGAAGCGTTCTCCGAAATAGCGGGCCGTGGTAAGCTTGGCTTCGTAGAAAGCCTTGTCACCGTTACCGGCCGCGAGTGCCGCGACAGCCGTTTCGCCCATTCGCACCCACATCAGGCCGAGCGCCACGATCCCCATGATGTGCATGTAGGCGTGAGCCCCGGCGCCGACGTTGTTGGGGTTAGCCATGCCATTCTGCATGAACCACATGGTCGCAGCCTTGAGTTCGCCGTTGGCTTTTTCAACCTTTTCGGCCAGCGCCGCCAGCTCCGGCTTCGCCTTGGCAATCGCGCATTCGGCATCGACCAGTGCAAAGAAGGCCTGAACCGCGCGTCCGCCGTTCATTGCCAGCTTGCGTCCAACCAGGTCCATCGCCTGGACGCCATTGGCGCCTTCGTAGATCTGGGTGATGCGGCAATCGCGGACGAACTGGCTCATCCCCCATTCCTCGATGAAGCCATGCCCGCCGAAGACCTGCTGCATATTGACGCAAGTGTCGAAACCCTTGTCGGTGCCGTAGCCCTTGATCACCGGGGTCAGCAGGCTGATCAGGTCATCCGCGGAAAGGCGATCCTCCTCAGTCGCTGCCTTATGGCTCAGGTCGACCTGCAAGGCCCCCCACAGGCACAGCGCGCGCATTCCCTCGGTATAGGCCTTGGCGTCCATCAGCATCCGTCGCACGTCGGGGTGGACGAACAGCGTATCCGCCTTTTCGCCGGGATCGGCCGGGCCGGTAAGCGCACGCCCCTGACGGCGTTCCGAGGCATATTTCACAGCGTTCTGGTAGGCGACTTCGGCCTGCGAAAGCCCCTGGATTCCTACGCCCAGACGCGCCGCGTTCATCATGATGAACATGGCGGTGAGCCCCTTGTTCTCATCGCCGACCATATAGCCTGTCGCACCGTCATAGTTCATGACGCAGGTGGCGTTGCCGTGAATGCCCATCTTGTGTTCGAGGCTGCCGCAAGAAACCGCGTTGCGCGTGCCAAGCGAGCCGTCCTCGTTCACCATCACCTTGGGAACGATGAACAGCGAAATGCCCTTGGTTGAATCCGGGGCATCAGGCGTCTTGGCAAGAACCAGGTGGATGATGTTGTCCGTGAAGTCGTTTTCGCCAGCTGAGATGAATATCTTGGTGCCGGTGATAGCGTAGGTGCCATCAGCATTCGGCACGGCGCGTGTGCGGATCAGACCCAGATCGGTGCCCGCGTGCGGCTCGGTGAGATTCATTGTCCCGAGCCACTCATTGGCGATCATCTTGGGGAGATACCTGGCCTTCTGCTCCGGCGATCCCTTGGCAATGATTGCCGAAACCGCGCCATTGGTCAGGCCCGGATACATGCCCCACGACTGGTTGGCGCTGGAGATGAATTCCTCCATCGCCATGCCCAGGACATGAGGAAGACCCTGCCCACCGAATTCCTCCGGTGCCGAGAGCGTGCCCCATCCCGCTTCGCGGAACTGGGCGTGGGCAGCCTTGAATCCATCCGGTGTCGTCACCGATCCGTCAGCATTACGAGTGCAGCCCTGCTGATCGCCGACGAGATTGATCGGGGCCAGAACCTCCGCGCAGAACTTGCCGCCTTCCTCGATCACGGCGTTGGTCATGTCCGCACTGGCGTTCTCGAAGCCGGGCAGGTTGCCGTAATCTTCAAGACGCAGCAGCTCATTGATGACGAAAAGCGTGTCGCGCGTCGGCGCCTTGTAGATCGGCATGTCTGGAAATCCTCGCGGAAGGGATCAGGCGCCGAAGACGGCCGGATCAAGATTCTCGATGACACTGATGAAATCGGAGAGTTCGGAAATCGCCTCGTCGATGTCGTCACGCTGCTGTTGCAGGCGGGCGACCTTGTCGCGGCATCGCTCGACAGTTACCCGGCGTTGTTCCTGCCTGCCATCGCCGAGGTCGTAGAGATCGATCATCTCCTTGATCTCGGTCAGGCTGAAGCCAACATTCTTGGCGCGCATGATCCACGCAAGCCGGGCGCGGTCACGCTTGGAATAGATGCGCGTCAGGCCAACCCGCGCAGGCGAGATCAACCCCTCATCCTCATAGAAGCGCAGCGCCCGTGCGGTGACATCGAATTCCGCTGTAAGGTCGGAAATGCTGTACTGCTCGCGCTCAAGCGCGTCGGGCCGTTCCAGGTGCGCGCCATCGTGCATGGCCGAATGTCCGCCGGTGCTGTCCATACCGACGCATCTAGCTTACCTTTACGTAAGCGTCAACTTAAAATACGGACCAATCCCTCGCCGTCGATCCGCCGATAGAAGCATGTGCGGGCGCCAGTGTGACAGGCCGGACCCGCGGGCTTGCACAGCAAAACCAGTGCATCCTGATCGCAATCAACGCGAATTTCCTCGATCCGCAGGACGTGGCCTGACGATTCGCCCTTCATCCAGAGCCGCCCGCGTGAACGCGAATGGAAGTGGGCAAGCCCGGTTTCCAATGACTTGTCCAAAGCGTCGCGATCCATGAACGCCACCATGAGCACCTCGCGCGAAGAGGCATCAACTACCACGGCGCTCAGTAAGCCATTGGAATCAAACTTTGGCAGGAAGGCTCTGCCCTGTTCGCGCTGGGTATTGTCGGGTTCGCTCATTCCGGTTCTTTGTTGCAAGATAACCACATGTGTCGACCAAAAACTGCACGCGGTGGAGATGCTGCTTTCAATTCGACGCGGAATGGGGGAATTCGACCTCGCGGTGAACAACCGCCTAACCAAGCGGCAGCGCCCAAGATGCGCAGCGGCCCGGGTTCAGGGAACGAGGTCCGGAAAGGACCAACCGCATGAGGGATTGAGCGAAGCGGAGCAAGGGGGCCCGCTGAACCGCAAGGCGCTCACGAGTTTCGTCACGAGGACGCCCGGAGCTTCGGCTTCGGGCGTTTTCGTTTTCTGAAAATCAAACAACGTCAAGCGCCTCGTCGAGAACGCGGGCAAAGCAGGCGATCCTGACGGTCTGCGCGCCGCCCCGCTTGAGGGCTGACACGCAGGCATCGGTTGTGGCTCCACTGGTAAGGACGTCGTCGACCAATACGATCTTGGCACCCTTGATCATTTGGGCACGACGCGGATTGAGGGCGATGGCCCCGGATAGGGCGCGGGTTCGTGCTGACTTGCCAAGACTGCCCAACACCGGC
Organism: Sphingomonadales bacterium; assembly: GCA_028868335.1. GTDB lineage: Bacteria > Pseudomonadota > Alphaproteobacteria > Sphingomonadales > Sphingomonadaceae > Novosphingobium. The sequence goes on from JAGWUU010000018.1 coordinate 14,673, forward strand.
GTCTGCTTACGGCGCACCAGTCCATCGACCACCAACTTCGCTTTACGGGCCTTTGCCAATTCACGAGCCAGGAGAGCGGACTGGTTGAACCCCCGGCTCCACAGACGCCAGCGATGGAGGGGAACCGGCACGTAATGCCATGATGAATCGATCTCCGCCGGGAGCCGCGCGCCAATGAGGCGCGCGAGCATGGGAGCCAGGGCGATGCGGCGGCCATGCTTGAAGGCCAGGATCAGCCTGCGCGAGGCGTCGTTGTACAGCGTCCCGGCGGCAATGCCGTCATGGCGGGGCGATGCAGCCAGGCAAACCGCGCAAACTGAACCGTGGGAGATGCCATCTCCGAACGGTCGCTGGCACGAAATGCAACAGGGCTCGCCCGGAATTGCCAGTTCGCCCCAGCACTTGGCGCATAGCCCGGACTGGGTTGAAAGCCCTTCACCGCACAACGGACAGCGCGGCGGGAATACCAGGTCGATAACCGGGGCGAAAAGTTGGTGGAGCTGCATCGCCCTTCCTATTGCTTGCGTGCCACGCGCTGGCAAGGCAGGGCGGTTCGATGAGTGCACCGGCCCCGCCCGTGATATTTTCCCGCCCGCGGCGGATTGCTGCTGGAAAGCGGTCACGCCGCTTGCAAGAGCTTCCGGGCGCGGCACGCTACATCGCCGACGACATGGCCGAGGACGTGATTGAACGCCTTGGCTTCCTGCGCCACCTTCCGGCGCGCGCGCTGCTTATCGGCGGAAGGACCGAAAGCCTGGCCGCCACGCTTGCCGCACAGGGTTGCGCCGTCGAGCAAGTCGATCCGTCGAGGGGATGGGACGATGAGCGCCCCTTCCCCGATGCCGGGTTCGATTTCATCGCCAGCCTTGGCACTCTCGATCGAATCAACGACCCGGTCGGCGCGCTGGTCCACATTAGGCAGGCCCTTGCGCCGGGCGGGCTTGCCATCGCCAGCTTCATTGGTGCGGGGAGCCTGCCAGCCCTGCGTTCTGCCATGCTCGCCGCCGATGGCGACCGCCCAGCCCCCCGGCTTCATCCGATGATTGACGTGCGGGCTGGAGCGCAATTGCTCCAGCGCGCGGGTTGGGCCGACCCGGTGGTCGACGTGCGCCCGCTGGACGTGCGCTTCACCAGCCTCGCCAGCCTGGTTGCGGACCTCCGGGCGCAGGGCCTGGTCAATGTCCTCGCCCGCCCCGGGCCGCCGCTCGGCAAGGCGGCGCTGGCGAAGGCGGGAGCGGCATTTGGATCGCGTACTGTCGAACGGTTCGAGATCCTGACGCTTTCGGGCTGGCGGCGTTAACCCAACGCCGCCTGTGCCGCCGCCAGTCGCGCGATCGGCACGCGAAATGGCGAGGCGCTGACGTAATCCAGCCCAACCTTCTCGCAGAACGCGATGCTTGCCGGATCGCCGCCGTGTTCGCCGCAAATGCCAAGCTTGATGCCGGGGCGAGTCTTGCGTCCACGTTCCGCCGCCAGTTCGACGAGCTGGCCAACGCCATCAACGTCGAGACTGACGAAGGGATCGCGGGGGAAGATGCCCTGTTCGACATAGGGACCGAGGAACTTGGCGGCATCATCCCTCGAAACGCCAAGAGTTGTTTGCGTCAGATCATTGGTCCCAAAGGAAAAGAACTCAGCCACCTCGGCAATTTCGCCAGCCATCAGCGCCGCGCGCGGCAGCTCGATCATGGTCCCGACATGGTAGGCAACGCGTCGTCCTTTTTCCGCGAAAACCGCCTCTGCCTCGCGGTCGACCAGCGCCTTAAGAATCTCGAGTTCCTTCCGGGTCGCAACCAGCGGGATCATAACTTCCGGAACCGGCGCTTCACCGCCCTGCATCGCAACATCACAGGCAGCCTCGAAGATCGCGCGGGCCTGCATGGCGTAAATGTCGGGGAAAGTGATGCCCAGCCTGCAGCCGCGATGACCCAGCATCGGGTTGAATTCGTGCAGTTCGGCGGCGCGGCGCTTGAGTGTGGCAACGCCGATCCCGATCGCCTCGGAAAGTTCTTCGAACTCGGCATCCTGATGCGGCAGGAATTCGTGGAGCGGTGGATCGAGCAGGCGGATCGTGACCGGCAGGCCCGCCATCACCTCGAAGATCGCGTGGAAATCGGCGCGCTGTTCGGGGAGCAGCTTGGCCAGCGCGGCGCGGCGGCCGCCCTCATCCTCGGCGAGGATCATCTGGCGCACCGCAGCGATGCGGCTCTGGTCGAAGAACATGTGCTCGGTCCGGCACAGGCCGACGCCTTCTGCCCCAAACTGGCGCGCGGTGCGGCAGTCGGCCGGGGTTTCGGCGTTGGTACGCACCTTCATGCGGCGGTGCCTGTCCGCCCAGGTCATCAGGATGCCGAAATCGCCGACCAGTTCAGGCTCGATGGTCGGCACGGCGCCAGCCATGATCTCGCCGGTGGCGCCGTCGAGGGTGATGATGTCGCCCTCTTTCAATTCGCGATTGCCGATCTTCAACGTGCGGCTGCTCATGTCGATTGACAAGCCCGAAGCGCCGGAGACGCACGGCCTTCCCATGCCGCGCGCAACTACCGCTGCGTGCGACGTCATGCCGCCGCGAGCGGTGAGGATGCCCTTCGCGGCGTGCATTCCGTGAATGTCCTCCGGGCTGGTTTCGACCCGCACCAGGATCACGGCTTCGCCGCGTTCGGCACGCTTTTCCGCGCTATCGGCATCGAGTACGATCGCCCCGGAGGCCGCGCCGGGGCTGGCAGGCAGACCCTTGCCGAGAATATCGCGCGCCGCTTCGGGATCGAGCGTCGGGTGAAGCAACTGATCGAGCGCCATGGGATCGACGCGCTTGATCGCGGTCGGCTCGTCGATCAGCCCCTCGCCGACCATGTCGACCGCCATCTTGAGCGCGGCCTTGGCCGTACGCTTGCCCGAACGGGTCTGAAGCATCCACAGGTGGCCGCGCTCAACGGTGAACTCGATGTCCTGCATGTCTCGGTAGTGCTTTTCCAACAGCTCGAACACCGCGGCAAGCTCGCCGTAGGCTGCGGGCATCGCCTCTTCCATGCTCAAGGGCTTGGCTCCGGCAGCCTCTCGCGCCTTCTTCGTAAGGTATTGCGGGGTGCGAATGCCTGCGACCACGTCCTCGCCCTGGGCGTTGACCAGCCATTCGCCGTAATAGGCCTTGTCGCCGGTCGCCGGATCGCGGGTGAAGGCGACCCCGGTTGCGCTGGTGTCGCCCATGTTGCCGAAGACCATCGCCTGGACGTTGACCGCGGTGCCCCAGTCGCCGGGAATGTCGTTCAGGCGGCGATAGACCTTGGCGCGGTCCGAATCCCAGCTATCGAACACTGCGCGGATCGCGCCCCACAGCTGCTCGGTCGGATCCTGCGGAAAATCGCGACCCAACTGCGCGGCGACGATGCCCTTGTATTCGGCGACGAGTACCTGCCAGTGTTCGGCTTCCATCTCGACATCGGCGTAAAAGCCATTGTCTTCCTTCGCGATTTCCAGCGCATCCTCGAACAGGTGGTGGTCGATCCCCAGCACCACGTCGGAATACATCTGGATGAACCGGCGATAGGAATCCCAGGCAAACCGCTGATCGCCCGAGCTGGCGGCCAGCCCCTCGACCGTCGCGTCGTTGAGCCCGAGGTTGAGGACAGTATCCATCATCCCCGGCATCGACACTCGCGCACCTGACCGGACCGAAACGAGCAGCGGATCGGCAGCGTTGCCGAACTTCTTTCCGACCGTGGCTTCGATATGGGTCAGCGCCGTGGCGACTTCGGCGACCAGGCTATCCGAGAAGTCACCGCCTTCCGCCAGATAGCGGACGCATTCCTCGGTGGTGATGGTGAAGCCCGGCGGAACCGGCAGGCCGATTCCGGCCATTTCCGCAAGGTTCGCGCCTTTACCGCCAACTACCGTCTTGTCCTTGCTGCGAGGGTTCTCGCTGCGTGCCGTGCCACCGAACGTGAATACGTATGAAGTCATGGTTTTCTGCCGTTTTCATGAACCGGCGAATCGGCGGCCGGTGTGCTTTGCCCACTAACGGCTGGAGGGCTGCAAGTCAGCCCTTTTGTGCGGCGCAGCAGTACGGACGAAATCGAGGCGGTGGCGCCAGCCGGGGATTGACCCCCGACCGGGACAAGGTGACACGCTGTCCGGCCTCTTTTCCTTTGTATTCAAAACAGTTGCGCGGAAAAAGGTGACACTTCCGCGTTTTCTGTCGTCAACCGGTCCCGGTTCAACCTTCGATCCGGGAAAAATCCGCCACGCCGTGCACCGCATCGCGGAAACGCGTGAGCAGCGACAGGCGGAATGCACGCTTGTCCTGATCGGTATCGTTGACGGTAACCTCGTCGAAAAAGGCGTCGATCGGCACGCGCAGCGTGGCGAGCGCAGCCATGGCTCCGGCAAAGTCCTCCGCCGCCACGTCTGCAGCCGCCTTCGGCCCGGCCACGTCGAGCGCGTCGATGAGGGCCTTTTCCGCCGGTTCGGGGGTGTAGGAAAGTTCTATCGCCTCCGCGCGCTCCACGCCTTCCTTTTTGAGGATGTTCGCAGCGCGCTTGTACCCGGCGAGAAGGTTCTTGCCGTCCTCGGTCCCGACAAAGGCCTGGAGCGCATGGACGCGCGCGAGCAGGCGGACGAGATCGTCCTCCCCGCCGAGCGCAAACACCGCGTCGATCAGGTCGTGACGGACCCCGGCTTCGCGCTGCTGGACCTTGAGGCGGTCGGCGAAGAAGGTCAGAACGTCGCCCTCGCCAATTCCCATACGCAAGCCATTGGCGGTGACGATCTGGATGATCCCAAGCGCGGCGCGGCGAAGCGCGAAGGGATCTTTCGATCCAGTGGGCTTCTCGTCAATTGCGAAGAAGCTGCGGATGGTATCCAGCTTGTCCGCCAGCGCCACCGCGACAGTAACCGGCGCGGTGGGCACGTCATCGCCCTGCCCGACCGGCTTGTAGTGATCGCGGATCGCGTCGGCGACGGCATCGGGGAGGCCTTCGGCGCGGGCATAGTAGCTGCCCATCAGGCCCTGCAATTCGGGGAATTCGCCGACCATTTCGGTGACGAGATCGGCCTTGCACAGC
>JAGWUU010000019.1 GCA_028868335.1 Sphingomonadales bacterium
CGACCGCTGGCTGCAATTGCTGCGTCAGATCGGCAAAGCTGGCCGGCGCCCCGGCGCGGGGTGCTACGGTCTGCATCTGGCTGGCATCGTTCTGGGCAACCTGCGCCCCGGCGGGGATGCCAGTTACCAGAGAAATGGCCGCACCGCCCAGCAGCAGCGCCGAAGTTACTCCATAAGCGTATTTCACGTTTGCTCGTTCCTCTTGTTCTTCTCTGCCAGGCCCCGCGCTGATTCACGCGGTTTTGCCTGAACGGGGATTGAATGGCCTACTTTCCCTTGAACTGCTTGAGGTATTCGCTGTCAGGCCCCAGGATGATCGTAGTCGATCCCTTGTTGGCTGGATTGGCGAAAACCAGCTCGTAACTCAGCATGGCGCGATAAAAGTCGTAGAATGCCGGATCCTGACCAGCGGCATTGCCCAGGATTCGCGCAGCGTTGGCCTGGGCCTCAGTGGAGATTCTCTCCGCCTCGCGCGCACCTGTATCCGTTTCCGCGATTGCCTGGCGGGCACGCTCGGTTTCCATGCGCTCATAGGCCTGCTGCAACTCGCCCTCGGGAAGCGCGGCGCCGGTCAGGCGCACGTCGACGACCTGGATGCCAAGCGGCCGCGCCTTCGCGTCAAGAGCGGTTCGCAGCGTGGCGAACGCACCGCCGTTGCCGGGTCGGATCAGCGCGCCAGAGGGAACCCGGCCCAGTTCCTGCTGCGCCAGCGCCCCCATCACCGATCGCAACTGGTCGGTGGCCTTGTCGGTATCGCCGACCTGGTTGACCAGCTTGACCGGATCGAAAACGCGGTAGGTAGCGGCAATGTCGGCCAGCACGGGGAACTCATCGGCGCCGCGTATCTGCTGGCGTTCTGCGGTGAAGCTGACCAGCCCACGGTCAATCCACGTCACCTGCTCGACGAATGGCAAATGCGCGATCAGCCCTCCCCCTCCCGACTTGCCATCAGCTTGCCAGCGGTTGATCACGCGGACAGGTTGACCCATCCGTATCACCACGGCCTGGCTGGTTTCGGGAACAACCGTGACGCACAATCCCAGCAGGAGGGCGATCGCCCCGAATACGAACAGCGCGGCGCGCTGGTGTTGTGACATGGACGCCATGCTATTGCCCTCCCGATGCGGCGGGCGAAGGCGATGCGGCGGGAGCAGGGGATTGAGCCACGGTCACTCCAGCGCCGCCACCGCCCACCACGACCTTGGCATTGTTGGACAACACCCGTTCCATCGCTTCGTAATAGCGACGCTTGCGGGTGATTTCGGGGGCGACCTTGTATTGTGCGTAAACCGCCTCGTACTCCGCCGCCTCGGTGGTTGCGTTGCCAAGGGTCTGCTGTGCGCGCGCCTGCGCATCGTCGATCTTCTTGCGTGCCTCCTGCCGCGCCTCGCCGACTTTGCGGAAGGCTTCCGAGAGCCGCGCGGGCGGATTGGCACGCACGACCTCCGCTCCTTCAATCTTGACGCCAAGCTGCCATGCATCGAGCACCGCCTGGGTGCGCGAGGCGACAAGCTGCTGCAACTGGGCGCGGCGCTGACCGTCGATCAGATCGTCGAAGCGTTGCTCGGCAACCGCGGCGTGGACTTCGGCGTCGGCCAGCCGGGCGACCGCCCTGGCGCTGTCAGCGGAACCATAGGCGAAACGGCGCAGGTCGGTGATCCGCCAGCGCAGTTTTACAGAAACGTCGGCAAGCTGGCGATCGCGGGTCAGCATCAGGTTCTCGCCATCGGGATCGGGGAGAACCGTTTCCTCGATCTTGGCGGTGTTGCGGGCGGAAATCGCCTGGACCGGCCAGGGCAGCGTCAGCGTCAACCCGGAACCCACGGCGCGATCATAATGGCCGAAGGTTGTAACCAGGCCTTGCTCACCCTTGCTGAGAAAATGGAACGAGGTTCCTCCGATCCAGACCGCCGCGATTCCCATGAGAAGATAGGGCAGCCAGTTGCTCCTGCCGCCACCCGTTCCGCCGCGCAGGGCGCGCTGGCGGAATATGTCCTCGATATTGGCGGAGCGGCGCTGCGGCTCCGCTTCCCTGGGGGGCAACCAGGGATTGAACGGCCGGGACGACCCTGCTCCCTTTTCCGGAGCGGGCGTTGCTTCGCCGGTGGCATCGCCAGTTTCGCCAGCGGGCGCATCGGCATCGGCCGTGCCGTCACCATCGCCCCACGGGCTCTTGCGGCCAGTCATGGCCAGCACGGGCACGCGCTCGAATTCGTCGTTTCCTCTCATTGCATCCTGTTATAGGTGTGCATCACGCACAAAAACAGTGTCTCGCATCGCTTTTTCCTTGCTAGGGGGGAAGCATGAGTGATCCGATCGACGCCCTGCGCGCCGCGCTGCCCCAGCTTGCCCAGTCCCGCTTGCAAAGCCTGCGTTTGACCGATGGTGTGGCGATTGCCGTTCTTGACGCTTCAGGTTTCGACCCGGTGGAGCGCGAGCGGCTGGAACTGTCCGTGAAGGAGGCGCTGACCAACGCGCCCGGCGTGCGTGAAGCGCGCGTCGCGTTGATGGCCGACAAGATGCGGCGGCGGATCATAGCGGTCGGCTCTGGCAAGGGCGGGGTCGGAAAGTCGACCGTTTCGGCCAATATCGCGGTTGCCCTTGCGCGGATGGGGCGCAAGGTGGGGCTGGTCGATGCCGACATCTACGGTCCATCGCAACCGCGCCTGTTCGGCTCGGAGGGTGTGAAGCCGCAAGCGCGGGGAGACAAGCTGGTCCCGGTGCCGAACCAATGGGGCGTCCCCGTCCTGTCGATGGGTCAATTGATCGAGCCGGACAAGGCGATCGCCTGGCGCGGACCGATGGCGAGTAACGCACTGGGGCAATTGATTGACGCAGACTGGGGCCCGGTCGACACGCTGATCGTCGATCTGCCCCCCGGCACTGGCGACGTGCAGCTCACCATCCTCCAGCGCCACAAGCCCGATGGCGCGGTGATCGTCTCAACCCCGCAAGACCTTGCCCTGATCGACGCCCGGCGCGCGATCCAGTTGTTCGAGGTGGGGAAGGTTCCGGTTATCGGCTTGATCGAGAACATGGCCGGATACGTCTGCCCGCATTGCGGCGAGGCCAGCGAGCCGTTCGGCACGGGCGGGGCCGAGCTGGCGGCCAAGGACATGGGCCTGCCGTTTCTCGGCCGCATTCCGCTGGATATCAGGATCCGGCAGGCGAGCGATGCGGGGACGCCGCCCGCCACCGGCGACGGCCTTGAGGGCGAGGCATTTGCCGCGATCGCCCGGCGCCTCGCTACCTGGCTCGACAATCGGTAGGGGCGCGGGCGGCCATGCACCTTTCGCGGCGGGGCGTTCTGTTGGGGGCGGGAGCAACGGGCGGGCTGGTACTTGCCTGGACGCTGACCCCGCGCCGTTTCGCCGCGCCGCTTCCCGCCGGACCGGATGAGGTGGCTTTCGACGCCTGGCTGAAGATCGGCAAGGACGGCGTGGTGACGGTCGCAGTGCCCGAGGTGGAAATGGGGCATGGCATTACCACGTTGATTCCGCAGGTCGTCGCTCAGGAGTTGGGCGCCGATTGGCGCCAGATCGCGGTTGAACCGGCGCCGGTCAGCGGGGTCTATGCCAATGCGCCATTGGCGGCGCGCTGGGCGCCCTTGTGGATGCCCTTGTTCCCCGGACTGGCCGACAAGCCGGATTCGATCCTCGCCCGACGTTTTGCCGAAAGCGAGCCGTTTGATGTCTGTGCAGACGGCACCTCGTTTGCTGCGTTCGAGATACCTGCGCGCATCGCCGCGGCATCGGCGCGGGCGATGCTGGCCAAGGCGGCGGCGGACAAGTGGGGCGTCGCCTGGGAGGAATGCGAGGTGGCCGGCGGGTTCGTCGTCCACGACAAACAACGCCTGTCCTTCGCCGAGCTGGCCGAAGAGGCTGCCGGATACAAGCCGCCCGATCCACCCGTCTTGCGCGCGCAACCTCCGGCCGAAAATCCTGCCGAGTTCCCGGCAGGCGCACCGCCGCGCTATCCCCGGCTCGACCTGCCGGCCAAGGTCGATGGAAGCTACACCTTTGCAGGCGATGTGCGGCTGCCCGACATGGTGTTTGCCGCGATCCGCCACGGACCGATCGCGCGGGCCAAACTCGGCAGTCACGATGCCGGGCCAGCAAAAGGCGTGCGGGGCTTTCAGCGCCTGGTCGAGGGGGCGGACTGGCTCGCCGCGACAGGCTCAAGCTGGTGGGCGGCGGAAGAAGCGCTCAAGCGGATCGCGCCGCGATTCAAGGCCACTGGCCGCGCTGATTCGGTGCGGATCGGCAAGGCGCTCGATCACGCGCTGCGCTTTGGTGACGGTGTTACGATCGCCAAGGCGGGCGATCCCGGACAGTGGCTTGCCGACAAGTTCGAACATGTTGCAGGCTACACGATCGAGCCAGCGCTTCACGCAACGCTTGAAACCGCAAGCGCCACGGCGCGCTATGCCGATGGACGGCTTGAACTCTGGATCGCCAGCCAGGCTCCCCAGGCGGCGCGACAGAAGGCTGCGCGGGCGCTGGGGATCGGGATCGAAAAGGTCGTGCTCTATCCGATGCCCGCAGGCGGCAGCTTCGATCGCCGCCTGGAAAACGATCATGCTGCGGAAGTGGCGCTGATCGCAAGGGAAGTGGGCAAGCCCGTGCAACTGACCTGGTCGCGCTGGCAGGAGCATGTCGCCGGGCGTCCGCGCACTCCGGCTCGCGCCTTGCTTGCCGCGCGCACCGCGCAGGATGGCTCCCTCACCGCGCTCAAGATGCGGGTGGCGATGCCGGCGACCACCCATGAATTCGGCAAGCGGTTGTTCGAGCATGAGGAGGCGCAGGATGCGCTGTCCGCACAGGACCAGGGCGACCCGTTGGCGTTTGACGGCGCGATTCCGCCCTATGCGATCGAGACGCTGCTGGTCGAGCATTGCCCGGCGGAGATCGGATTGCCGACGGCCAGGATGCGCGGCAACGGGTCAGCGCTTGGTTGCTTCCTGATCGAGACGTTTATCGACGAACTGGCCAGCCGCGCACAGCGTGAGCCGTTGTCCTATCGCATGGCCATGCTCGGGCACGACCTGAAGCTCGCCGCTGTGTTGCAACGCGCTGCAGGTCTGGCTGAATGGAACGGCGGCGCGGTTGGCAGCGGACAGGGGCTTGCCTGCCACAGCATGACGGTTGCCGGGCGGGAGGGGCGTATCGCGGTGGTAGCCAGCGCCGGCCGCAATGAACACGGCATTCGCGTCGACAAGCTCACCGCCGTTGTCGACATTGGCCGGATCATCGACGCCGACATCGCCCGCCAGCAGATCGAGGGTGGACTTGTGTTCGGCATGGGGCTCGCCAGCGGCAGCACCAGCGCCTACGCCAACGGATTGCCCCTGACAGGGAGGCTTGGCCTGCTGAACCTGCCGCTGCTGGCCGACTGCCCGGAAATCATCGTGGAGTTCGTCAGCAGCCAGGCCGATCCGTTCGATCCGGGTGAGCTGGGCGTTTGCGCCGTGGTTCCGGCCATCGCCAACGCGCTCTATGCCGCTGGAGGAACCCGCGCGCGCACCCTGCCGCTGATGGCGCAGGCACAATGACGCGCCCTGCCGATCATCCGGATTTGCCAGCGCCGCGAGTAGGAGTGCTGCTGGTCAACCTTGGCACGCCCGAGGAGCCGACCCCGGCGGCGGTGCGTCGCTATCTCAGGGAGTTTCTTTCCGACCCTCGCGTCGTGGAAATTCCAAGGCTGGTGTGGTGGCCGATCCTCCACGGGATTGTTCTCACCACCCGCCCGAGGAAATCGGCCCACGCCTATCAGCAGATTTGGGCCCCGGAAGGCTCCCCGCTCGCGGTGATTACCGAGGCTCAGGCAAAGGGCTTGCAGGCACGGCTTGGGACGGACGTCACAGTCGGCTGGGCGATGCGCTATGGCAGGCCGACGATCGCCGCCGAGTTGCAACGGCTGAAGGACGCCGGGTGCGAACGGATCCTGATCGCCCCGCTCTATCCCCAATATTCAGGGGCCACCACCGCGACCGTTACCGATGCGCTGGGCGTGCAACTTGCCCGGATGCGCTGGCAACCGGCACTCCGCACCTTGCCGCCTTATTACGACGATGGGGCCTATATAGCCGCCCTGCGCGCGGATACCTTGCGTCAGCTTGCCGCGCTTGATTTCGAGCCTGAGGTGCTGCTGCTCTCATTTCACGGCATGCCCGAGCGGACACTGCATCTCGGTGATCCCTATCACTGCCAGTGCCAGGCGACCGCGCGGTTGCTGGGCGAGGCGCTGGCGGCGGATCACCCGGACCTGCGGATCGACGTCACCTTCCAGTCCCGCTTTGGCCGGGCAAAATGGCTCGGACCCGCAACCGACGCAGCCCTGTTGGCCGAGGCGGCAAACGGAACCAGGCGGATCGCCATCACCGCTCCGGGCTTCTCCGCCGATTGCCTGGAAACCCGCGAGGAACTGGCGATCCGCGGGCGCGATGCGTTTCTTGCCGCAGGCGGAACGCACTTCGCCGCGCTCGATTGCCTCAACGCGGGCGAGGCGGGAATGGCGATGCTGGAGGCGCTTGTAAGGCGCGAACTGGCTGGGTGGGTTTGAGGTGAGGATCGCGCCTCACGGCGTTTTGACGACAGGGCGAATTGCTTGTCGGGCACACTAAGCCGTCGCGCGGAGTTCTTGACAAGCCGGGCATGCAATTTGTCGACTGCCGAGAAATCAGCGGGGCGGAGAATGCCTACTATCGGTTGCCCAAACCCTAAAAATCGACCGCGATGCCCTTGAGCGTCCAATCGCCAAAGCGCGTGGGGGAAAGGCCGAGCGGGTCAGGCTCGGGCTTGCCCTGCTCGGGCGCGGGGGCGGGAGTGTCGCTCCAGTACGAGGGCTTCACGAATTTTTCCGGTCGCTTGGTGGCGCGCTTGATCATGGTGCCCCTTTGCGCCCGCTGGCCCTTCAATGCAATCGTCGCTAGGGGCGGGTTATGGATATTCCCGGCCTTCCGGCGCGCAAGGCGGCGCTGCGGTTGCTCGATGCAGTGTTGCGGCGGGGCGAAACGCTCGACCAGGCGGCGAACGGCGCGCTTCAGGGGGTGCGGGGGCAAGCCGACAAGGCGCTCGCCCGGGCGCTCGCCGGTGAGACGCTGCGCTGGCTGAACGATCTCGATGCCTTGATCGACAGTGCTACCCGGCAGGTCCTGCCTGACGACGCCAAGCCGCGCTCGGTTCTGCGATTGATGCTGGCCGGCTGGTTGAGGCTGGAAACGCCGCCCCATGCGGTGATCGCCACTGGGCTGCCCCTGCTGGCAGGCGGGCCGCGACGATTGGCGCATGGTGTCTTCTCGACCCTGGTAAAACGTGGACCAAAGCTCCCGCACGCGCCGACCCTCGCGGCTGATGTTGCGCAGCGCTGGGGCGAACGGGGCGGAGCGATTGCGGCGGGTCTTGCCGAGCCGCCGCCGCTTGACCTTACCTTGCGCGATCCGGCAGCGACGGCACTGTGGAGCGAACGGCTTGGCGGCGTGTCGCTGGCGCTCGGGCACGTTCGCCTGCCGCGCGGAACCGCGGTGGAGGATCTAGAAGGCTTTGCGGAAGGCGCGTGGTGGGTACAAGACCTCGCCGCCAGTCTTCCCGCGCGCCTGCTTGGGCAGGGCGAGGGGAGGACCGTACTTGATCTCTGCGCCGCGCCGGGCGGTAAGACGCTGCAACTCGCAGCCGCTGGCTGGAAGGTTACGGCTCTTGATTCCAGTGCCAAGCGGCTGGAGCGGATGAAGGCCAACCTCACCCGGACCGGCCTTGTCGCGGAGATTGTCTGCGGCGACGCACTGACATGGGAGCCGGTCGCACCATTCGATGCTGTCCTGCTCGACGCGCCCTGCACGGCAACCGGCACGGCCCGCCGCCATCCCGACGTGCTTCACCGAATCGGACCTCGCCAGATTGCCGAAATGGCGGACCTGCAGGCTGCGCTATTGGAACGGGCGGCGCGCTGGGTCCGGCCGGGAGGACAACTGGTCTATGCCACCTGCTCGCTCGAACGGGCCGAGGGTGAGGAGCGGGCGTCGGCTGTTGGCCTGACGCCGCAGCCAATCACCCACTCCGAATTGCCCACCGGTCTGGCACCCGGCCCCGAAGGCTGGGTGCGAAGCGATCCGGGTATGCTGCGCGAAGCGGGCGGCCTGGACGGATTCTTCATCGCGCGGTGGCGCGCCTGATCCCTACCCGGGTAAAGGATGCGCGCCCGTGGTGACTCGACCTTGAGGCCAAGGGCTTACGCTTTCACGCGCCCCGCAAAGCCCTTCTGCAATTTCGCCAGCTTGGGTGGAATCACCGCGAGGCAATAGGGATTGCGCTGGCCTTCACCTTCCCAATATTCCTGATGATAATCCTCGGCCGGATACCACTCGGCCGGCCCCTCGATGGTCGTCACCGCGCGTTGCCCCGGGTGCTCGCCGTTCCAGCGCTCGATCCCCGCACCGGCTTCGACGCGCTGGACTTCGTCTAGCGGGAAAATCGCGGAACGGTATTGCGTGCCGACATCGTTGCCCTGACGATTGAGTTGAGAGGGATCGTGGGTGGCCATGAAAACGTCGATCAGATCGCCATAGCCGATCGCCGCCGGATCGAACGTGATCCGGATCGCCTCGGCATGGCCGGTATCACCGCCGCAGACCTGCTTGTAGGTGGGGTTGACGAGAGTGCCGCCGATATAGCCGCTTTCGACTTCGCTCACTCCGTCGAGCCGCCTGAACACTGCTTCGGTACACCAGAAGCACCCGCCTGCCAGAATCGCCTGCGCCATGGTTTGCCAGTCTCCTTCTTTGCCTTGCCGCAATGTGGGGAGCGGCAAGGGCAACGGCAATATGGACTTAACGAGGCGAAGCCCATAATCCCGCTGCCATGACCCGCACCCTTACAGTCGCCGCGCTCCAGCTCCCCCTCGGCTCCGCCGATGAGGTGGAAAATATCGTCGCTGTGTCGATGTTGGTCGAGGAAGCGGCAAGGCAAGGCGCGCAGGTAGTCCTGCCGCCCGAACTGTTTTCCGGCCCCTATTTCTGCAAGGAGGAGGATGAAGCGCTGTTCGCTCTCGCCCGGCCTACCGGCGAGCATCCCTCGGTAAGGGCGATGCAGGCGCTGGCGCAGAAGCACAGGATCGCCATCCCGACCAGCTTCTTCGAGCGCGACGGTCACCACTACTTCAACACGCTGGCCATGATCGGCCCAGATGGATCGATCATGGGAACCTACCGCAAGAGCCACATTCCCGATGGTCCCGGCTATGAGGAAAAGTACTATTTCCGCCCCGGCAACGATGGGTTCAAAGTCTGGGACCTTTTCGGCGCGCGGATCGGCGTCGGGATCTGCTGGGACCAGTGGTATCCTGAATGCGCGCGGGTGATGGCGCTTATGGGGGCCGAGGTGCTTCTGTACCCCACGGCAATCGGGTCTGAACCCTATGACCCTGCGCTGGATACGAGCAGGATGTGGCGGCGGGCCATGCTGGGCCACGCCGTGTCGAACTGCATGCCGGTAGTCGCCGCCAACCGCACCGGAACGGAAAACGGCCAGCGCTTCTATGGCCACTCGTTCATCGCCGACGAATGGGGCGATTTCCTTGTCGATTTCGGTGGCGAGGAATCGGGCGTGCTCATGGCAACGCTCGAACTCGATCGTGCCGCGACGCATCGGGCCGGTATGGGTTTCTTCCGCGATCGTCGTCCGCAGCTCTACGGACGCATCGCCGAGGATATATGACGTGGCCCCGTGGTGCTACGTGATCGCGCTGGGTTCCAATGTCCGGCATCATGGTCACGGATCGCCGGAAGGCGTGCTGGCCGCAGCGTTGCTCGCCCTGGACGCAAACGGGATTCGCCTGGTGTCGGCAAGCAGGCTCATGCGCAGTGCTCCGCTTGGTCCGTCGCGACGCCGTTACGCCAATGGCGCGGCACTCATCGAAACGCGGCTGGACCCGCCCGAACTTCTCGATGCGCTCAAGGCGATCGAGCGCCGGTTCGGCCGCACGCGCGGCGGCCAGCGCTGGGGATCGCGCGTGCTCGATCTTGATGTGGTACTGTGGAGCGGCGGTCCTTGGGCCTCGGCTGGCCTGATCGTCCCCCACCCGGCTTTTCGCGACCGTACCTTCGTCCTCGCCCCGGCGCTATCCATCGCGCCACGCTGGCGCGACCCGTTGACCGGCCTGACACTGCGCCAGCTTCACTCCCGCTTGACCCGGCCGCGCCCGCTCCCTAGGGCGCGCTAATGGTCGGGCCCTTAGCTCAGTCGGTAGAGCAACTGACTTTTAATCAGTAGGTCGCTGGTTCGAACCCAGCAGGGCTCACCATGTCTGTATCAAAACCAGTAAATAACTGATTTTGTCGGAAATTGTGTTACGACGCCCTTTGTTTGCGTCGCCACGCGGACGAATCTCGTGGCTGGCCCCTCCCCATGCGACAAGTTGGATGGCGGGCGGCTCTACCTTCCGTCTTCGCCTGCACGCTCTTGATTGGGGCGGAACAGACGCGCCACGATTTCATCGTCTGTCAGCGTATCGGCATTACCGCGGAGCCAGCAATCCACGCATTCTGCAAGTCGAGAACCTGCGCCTGTCCCTGACCGACTATCTCGGCGGGCAGACAGACGCGATCGGGGGGGCGATGGCGCGACTTTATGGCGTACGCTCCCGATATGAACGGCGGGCGCCATGGCCCGTTGACCGTCGGCTTAGCGAACTGGCCTGATGCCAGCCCTGCCTCGATGTCCTCGCGGCGCTGGTTCAGGTTGATCATCTCCCGGTAACGGTGCGGGTGCAACCGGGCACAGCAGACCAGCGAGACCAGTGCGCTGGCCATGTGCACGGTCGAATCGATCTGAAGGGCTTGTGTCGGGCTCGTATCCGGATTATTGCTATACATCATAACTAAAATCAGAGAGCTTTGTCATGGAATTTACACGCATCAATCCGATGACGGGCGAACCGGCCTCGTCGGCCAGGGCGATGAAGGCCGCGGACATTCCGGCGATTGCCGCCAGGGCCGCTGCAGCGTTCCCGGCCTGGGCCGCGCAGGGTCCCAACGCGCGGCGTGCGGTGCTGATGAAGGCCGCTGACGCGCTGGCCGCCCGGCAGGACCGCTTCGTTGCGGCGATGATCGCCGAAACCGGATCGACCGCCGGTTGGGCGATGTTCAATCTCGGCGTTGCGATCTCGATGGTCCGCGAGGCGGCCTCGCTCACTACCCAGATCGCAGGCGAGGTCATCCCGTCGGACAAGCCGGGGTGCCTGGCCATGGCGCTGAAGGAGCCGGTCGGGGTGATCCTCGGCATCGCGCCGTGGAACGCGCCGATCATCCTTGGCGTGCGGGCGATCGCGGTGCCGCTGGCTTGCGGGAACAGCGTGATCCTGAAAGCCAGCGAGACGTGCCCCGAAACCCACGCGCTGATCATCGAAGCCTTTGCCGAAGCCGGTTTCCCCGATGGCGTGGTCAATGTCGTGACCAATGCGCCTGCGGATGCCGCCGAAGTGGTCGGGGCGCTGATCGATGCGCCCGAGGTGAAGCGGATCAACTTCACCGGAAGCACCAGCGTCGGGCGGATCATCGCGCTGCGCGCCGCTCAACACTTGAAGCCTTGCCTGCTCGAACTGGGCGGCAAGGCACCGCTGATCGTGCTGGAAGACGCCGATCTGGACGAGGCGGTCAAGGCCGCGGCCTTCGGCGCCTATATGAACCAGGGCCAGATCTGCATGTCGACCGAGCGGCTGATCGTGGTCGATGCCGTAGCCGACGAGTTTGCCCGGCGTTTCGCGGCCAAGGCCGCCGCGATGCCGGCGGGCGACCCGCGCGAGGGCAAGACCCCACTGGGCGCGGTTGTCGACCAGAAGACGGTTACCCACGTCAACGCGCTGATCGACGATGCCGTGGCCAAGGGCGCCAAGGTCATTGCCGGCGGCAAGGGCGAGAGCGTGGTCATGCCCGCAACCGTGGTCGATGGCGTGACCTCGGCGATGAACCTCTACAGCGAGGAAAGCTTCGGCCCCGTCGTCGCCATGATCCGCGCCCGCGATGCCGAACACGCGATCGAACTGGCCAACGACACCCAATATGGCCTCTCGGCGGCGGTGTTCACCAAGGACATTGCGAAGGGCCTGACCATGGCCCGCCGCATCCGGTCGGGCATCTGCCATGTCAACGGACCGACCGTCCACGACGAGGCCCAGATGCCGTTCGGCGGCACCGGCGCCTCCGGCTACGGCCGTTTCGGCGGCAAGCAGGGCGTCGACAGCTTCACCGAGACGCGATGGATCACCGTCGAAACCTTGCCGGGGCATTTCCCGATCTGATCAAATGACGGCGGGAAACGAAAGTTTCCTGCCGCTTCTTTATCAAGGTGCAGGTGTACGTGGAGGCGCAGGTGGCGCGGCCAGCGCCCGGCAAGGCCCACCGTCCGTTTCGGTCAATGCAGCGCGTGCAGGCCTGAGGGATTTGCCGGTGCGATGCTGCCCGTTGCAATACCGAGCGCCGCGACGACGTCGGCTGAGCGAAACGGCTTCTGGATATAGCCCAGCGCGGTCAACGGCGGCCGTTCAATCTGGTCAGGGTTGGCGGTGACGAAGATGATGGTCGTGCCGAAACGCTCGGACAGGCGGCGGGCGATTTCCGGGCCGGTCGGCCCATCGCGCAGGTTGAGGTCAACCAGCGCCACGGCCGGGGCACAGCCAAGCGTGTCGATTCCGTTGCGATCGGAGATCACGCCCACGATCTCGTGCCCGGCGCCCTGGATGATGTCTTCCAGATCCAGCGCGACCAGAATTTCGTCTTCGACAATCAGTACGCCTGTCATTTCAGGTCGCTCCTCATGATCCGCCCAGCCGATCAGGCAACCGCTTGCCGACGCTCTGCATTGTTGTTGGCGACACGCCGCAGTTCGGCGAACATCAGTTCGATGGCATCACCCTCCATCACGAAATTATGCCGCGAATCGGGTAATTGCCCATTCTCGATCACGCTGGCGAGCATCGCCCGGGCGCGGCAGATGCGGCTCTTGACCGTGCCCAGCGCCACGCCGCAGATCGCGGCAATTTCATCGTAGGGCATGTCGCCCACGGCCACCAGGATCAGCGCTTCGCGGTGCGTATCGGGCAGGGTTTCCAGGGCCCGCAGCACGTCGGCAAGATCGAGCGCGCCCTCCTGGTTGCCTTCTGTGTACAAGGTCCTCTCGGCCAGTTCCTCATTATATTCGCCGATAAAGCGCCTGCGTCGTGCTTCGCTGTAGAAATGGTTGCGCAGGATCGCGAACGTCCACGCCTTGAAGTTGGTCCCGGCGCGGTAGCTGGCGCGAGCCGACCACGCCTTGAGCAGGGTTTCCTGGGCCAGATCGTCGGCGCCCTCACGGCATCCGCAAAGCGTGCGGGCGAAGGCGCGAAGGTGTGGTGCAACTGTGGTGAGCGCTGCGTGGAAATCGCGGTCGTCAAGTGTGTCGTAGTCGGTTTGCTTCGAATTGCTGTTGGGTTGCGAGGTCTTCGGGGTATCCAGCATGATCCGCTCCTGACAGTGCCATTGTCGGTTCAACACGGCTGGAGGAAGAAAAGTTCCAGCGCGATGCGATCGTGCATTTTGTGGTCGGAGATACCGCGCGCCATCCCGGTTGACGCATGCTCGTGGTGAAGTAGTCTCGGACCCGTAAACCGACGAGCCCGATGGGCCTTCAGGTGAGACAGGCCATGCCATTCAGACAAGCCCTGACCGACAAGCTGCCGTTCCTGCGTCGCTACGCCCGCGCCTTGTGTGGGTCGCAACAATCGGGCGACGCCTATGTTGGCGAACTTCTAGAGGCGGCGATTGCCGACGCCGGACTGCGTAACGAACTGAAGGAGGGCCGGGTTGCGCTCTACCGGGCCTTCACCCGGATCTGGTCGCGCGGCCACGTCGAATTGGCGCACAGCGGTCCCCCTGATAGGGACATGACTGGCGATCGCGAGGCATTCGCCCACGCGCGGCTCGAACGGATTTCACCCCAACATCGTCAGGCGCTTCTGCTGACCACGCTTGAGGAGTTTTCGGATCGGGAAGCCGGGGAAATTTTGGGCATTCCAGCTGAACAGGTGGGCGAGCTGGTTGCTCGCGCGGTTTCCGAAATCGATCAGGCCAACAAGACCAACGTGCTGATCATCGAGGATGAACCGCTTATCGCGATGCAGTTGGAGGCGCTGGTGTCCGACCTTGGGCATGTGGTCGTCGCCACCGCCTCGACCCGCAGCCAGGCCGTCGAGGTATTCCAGCGGATGAGGCCAGGTCTGGTGCTGGCCGACATTCAGCTTGCGGACCAGAGCAGCGGGATCGACGCGGTGGAAGACATCCTGCGCTTCGGCCAGGTGCCCATTGTGTTCGTTACCGCCTATCCCGAACGCCTGCTGACAGGCGAACGGCCAGAGCCGACCTATCTGGTGACCAAGCCCTTTCGCGAAGAGACGCTCAGCGCCGCTATCGGCCAGGCGCTGTTCTTCGGATCGACCGGCACCGCCGACTGAGTGCGTCAGTCGGTTGTCTGACCGCGCAGCGAAAAGGCGGTGGCGCTGCGAACGGGCACGCGCACCACGCAGGTTACGCCGGAGCGATCGAAGCGCAGGTCGATCGGGGACTGCAACTCGTGGCTGACGATCTTTTCGATGAGGTCAAGGCCGAAGCCGCGCCGCGCCGGCGCCGTCACCGGTGGCCCGCCACTTTCGCGCCAATCGAGTTCGCACAGACCGGGATTCAGCAGGTTCCACCTTACCTCGACGCGACCTTCAGGCACGGAGAACGCGCCGTACTTGGCCGCATTGGTCGCCAGCTCGTGCAGGGCCAGCCCCAGCGACAAAGCATCCCTGGGCGCCAGGACGGCATCAGGTCCGGCGATGACGACATGGTTGTCGGACGGATCAAGGTAGGGCGCCAGTTCGCTCATCACCACATCGCGCACCGGGGCGTCCCTCCAATCGCGCTGCGACAGCAAATCGTGCGTTGCTGAAAGGGCACGGACGCGACCGGTCAGGCCCTCGGCAAAATCGTCGAGATCGACGGCGCGCCGCCGGGTCAGGGCGACGATGGATAGCACGTTGGCGAGGGTGTTCTTGACGCGGTGGTTGAGTTCGCGGGTAAGCGATGTGCGGATCGATTCCTGCGCGGCGAACATTTCGAGCGTTCTGCGATCATCGGCCGCGCGGCCGATGACCACCATGATCAACGCCAGCAGCAGCAGGCTGACCACGGAGCCACCCACGAGCACAATCACCGAGGTCAGGGTCAGGCCAGGGGCATCGTTTGAAGTGACAACAAGCTTCCAGACCCGGTCTCCGAATGTGAAGCTGCGTTCGATGCGGTTGCCGCCGGTGTTGGGATAGGCAAGTTGTGCAAGCAGGTGGGCTGGCCCCGCCGGGCCGTCATAGAGCGCGGCACTGGCTTGGCCGTGGTGGAATCCGGTGCCGACCGTCTCAAGAAAATCCTGCACCCGCAACGGCGTATAGGCGAACCCCTTCGGCGCGCTGTTGATGCGCTCACCCTCGGAATCACGGCGAAACACCGGTATGAAGATGAGGACGCTGGGGGATGCAGCCAGGTCCGCGTCCTGAATCAGCTGGACCTTGCCACTGACCGCTGGCCGGCCACTGCGTATGGCCCGGTCAATCGCGTCCTTGCGGGCGGGCTCCGAATACATGTCAAAGCCCAGCGCGCGCAAATTTATGGGCGAACGCGGCTCGAGAAGTTCGACTACGGCGAGGCTGGAATCAGGGGACTTGGGCGCAGGTTGCACCGAGACGCCGGGCTGGTCGGATATGAATCGTAACTCATTCTCGAAACCGGGAACGTCGCGTCCCTTGATCCAGCGTATCCAACCCATGGCGAGCGCGCCGCGCGACAGGTGATTTGCGCTGAGATCGCCGACAAATCGGCCGAACTGCTGTGGCGAAACATGTTCCGACACCGACAACAATGATGCCGCGGCATTGAGATAGGCGATGTTTTCGGTTGCCTTGCGTTGCAGTTCGCCGGCCAAAGCTGTGGCGTCGCGATCGAGTTCAAGCCGACGCGTCCGGGAATCGGACTGCTCGATGTTGAGGGCCGCAAGCACCGTAACCAGCAAGCCGAAGCCAAACAGGGCAAAGGGCAGTCCACCTGGGTAGCGCAGGAACCAAGCCTGGTTTCGTACTCGTTTCTCTAGCCTTCTCTCCATCCCCGTGCGTCATTCCCTGTTGCATATGTGCCGCAGGCCGCGACAGGGGTTGCGATCAACGCTGTCCATCCGGGAACTATAACCCATAGAAGTTGTTCCCTCACTTGCCCTGATTAGGCAAGTCGAATTAGATTTTGGGGATATAGGGAAACTGCGGCGCGGTGTGGTGCCTGACGGAGCTTTCGTTGACTCAATCGTCTGACAAACGCCCCCCCGGGCAATCCGGCAGCAAGCCGAAGCGCAGCAGAGCGGCACGGCAGCCGGGGTGGGCCGATGGCTTGCGCAAGCTCTATGATAACGTCGTTACCGAACCTTTGCCTGACAGCTTCGAAGATCTCCTCAAGAAGCTTGATCAGGCCGACGATGACTGACGTTGCGCATTCGTCGAAGGCGGGGCGCGGCGTGGCATCGGACCCGTTTCGTACCGAACTGCTGGCGCTCATGCCCCATCTGCGAGCCTTCGCCCGCGGATTGTGCGGTCGGCCGGACCAGGCGGACGACCTAGTGCAGGAAACGGTGGTTCGGGCATGGTCCGCCCGCGCGGCATTTGCGCCGGGCAGCAACATGAAGGCCTGGACCTTCACGATCCTGCGCAACCACTTCCTCAACGATCTGCGCAAGGCACGGCGCCAGACCCAGCTTGACCAGGAGACTGCCGAAACCATCCTGGTCGCCCGGCCCACGCAGGAGATGGGCGTGCATATGAGTGATCTTCAGCGTGCGCTTGATCAACTGTCGGCGGAGCGGCGCGAGGCGTTGTTGCTGGTAGGGGCAGGCGGATTTTCATACGAAGACGCCGCGCGGATCAGCGGGGTTCCCATCGGCACGATGAAGAGCCGGGTGGCACGCGGGCGCACCCAGCTCCATCATCTGCTCGGGGAATCGACCAACCTGCCTGCTCAGGACGGATAGGTCCAGGGTTCGCCGCGGGAAAAGTTCTCGCTGGCGAAATTCCAGTCGAGCAGCCTGGCCGCAGCGGTCAGGTAGGCCTTCCGGTCGTTCTTGCGATCGAGGTAGTAGGCGTGCTCCCAAACGTCGATCACCAGCAACGGACGCTTGTTGCCATCGGCCAACGGACAACCCGCATCGTGCGTGGTCACGATCGACAAATCCTTGCCGTCCGCCACCAGCCATGCCCACCCCGATCCAAAATGTCCGACGCCCTGTTCGATCAGCACGTCGCACAGCTTTTCGGCCGAGCCATAGGTGGATGCGATTGCCTCGGCCAGCGCACCGTCCGGCGCGCTGCGGTTGGGTGTCAGGCTGTGCCAGTAGAAGCCGTGGTTCCACGCCTGAGCAGCCTGATTGAACAGCTTGGTGTCGTTTGCCACCGCCGCTGCGACAACGATGGAGTTGAGCGAAGCATCGGCAAGCGATGTTCCCGCGATCAGTTCGTTGGTCTTGTCGACATAGGCCCTGTGGTGCTTGCCATGATGCACGGCCAGGGTTTGCGCCGAGATGGCGGGCTCAAGCGCGGTTTCTGGATAGGGCAGGGAGATCAACGAGACAGACATGGCAACTCCTGGTTAGGGGCGGGGGCAACGCCCGGAAAGGAGTGACCCGATCCGGGCGTCAGGTGAATGCGGAGCCTGTGCCGTTTCCCGTATTCGGCCCAGGACGGAGTCGGCCTCAACGCATCGCGCGGCGACGGAAGAGGTAGATGATTCCCAGCACGACGATCGCGCCGACGAATGCCGAGATCAGTGACAGGGCATCGATTGTGCCGCCGGTCGCCGGGGCACCCCCGATCAACGGCGAGATGAGAAACCCCGCAACGAAGGCGCCGGCGATGCCGACAATGACGTTGAGGACAGTGTCCTGTGGTCCTTCGGTTTGCGTGACCAGACTTGCCAGCCAGCCCATTGCGCAACCGACTATCAAGACAACGATGAAAAACATGAGCGCGATCATTCCCCTGGCTAGGTGATCATGCAAACGGAACGGATCGCCATTGGTTCCCGACGACCTCTGGCGAAAACGGAGGCCTCCGGCATTGTTGTGTCGGAGGCCTCGCAATTTCACCGCCGGCGGATTCGGGGGGAGGGTGCCGTGCGGTGGCCCGATAGGAAACCGCCACGAGGCGATCGGGTTCCCGCGTCGCATAAATTTTTTGAGGCAGCCTTGGCCGCCAAGGTGGCAACGGTGGGGCATCGCACCGCGCTTTGTCAAAGTCGCGAACCGCGTCTGCGCACGGAGACTGTTGCACGACGGGGCTGCTGCGCTAGACTCCATCACGGGAGCAGGGACGGAACTTTCCGCTATGGATCTCAAGTCCGCGGCACTTCTGGTGCTGACGCTGGTGTTGGTGCAGTTCGCCATCGCCGCCTTTGTCGAGGCGCGCGGGGAGCGGCTGGAGCGGCGCGTGCGGTTGCGTCACGGTGCCTATGCGCTGGCGCTTGGAGTCTATTGCACCAGTTGGACCTTCTACGGCGCCGTTGGGACTGCCGTGCGCGAAGGCTGGAACTACCTGCCGATCTATGTCGCGCCGATCATGGTCCTGCTCTTCGCCCCACGCTTTCTCAGGAAGTTGACCCAGGCCGTCGCCGATGAGCAGGCGACAACCGTTTCGGACTTCATCGCCGCGCGCTTCGGCCACGATGTGATCGTTGCGCGGTTGGTCACGGTCATCGCGCTGGCCGGATCGATTCCCTACGTTGCATTGCAATTGCGTTCGATCGGCACTGCCATGGCGCTGGTATCAGGGCAGCGGGTGGGGGTGCCGGTCATGATGCTGGCGGCGCTGCTGCTGGCGCTGTTCGCCGTGCTTTACGGAGCGCGGCGCTACGAGCTGGCCGGGCGCAGCGAGGGGCTGGTCTATGCAACCGGGCTCGATTCGCTGCTCAAGCTTGCCGCGCTCACCGCCGTCGCATTGCTTGCGCTGTCGATCCTCGGCCGCGAAAATCCGCATCTGGTGGATCGCAGCGTGGCGCAGTTGAAGGAAGGTTTCCGACCCGAGCACTTGTCGCTCGACACGGCGGTAATCGCCTTGCTTTCGGCCTTCGCGATCATTGCCCTGCCGCGCCAGTTCTACATGGGCCTGGTCGAGGCGCGCGCGCCGGGCGATCTTGTCCGGGCCCGCTTCGGACTATCCGCCTACATCGCCGTCATGGCCGCGCTGGCGCTGCCGATCGCCCTTGCGGGCGTGTCGCTGTTCGGGCCCGCGATCGCGCCGGATCGCTATGTGCTGCAACTCCCCATCGTTGCTGGGAGTTCGACGGTGCTGGCGGCCGCCTTGCTCGGCGGGGTGAGCGCCGCCGCTTCGATGGCGATCGTCGATACTACCGCGCTTGCCACCATGGTCTCCAATGACCTTGTCTTTCCCACGGTGCTGCGTTCCGAAGCCGCGCCGCAGGAAGGGGGCATCGGGCGGCGGATGCTGCAGGTCCGGCGGGTGTCGATCCTGGGGATCATGTTGCTGGCGCTGAGTTGGGCGATGATGGTTTCGCCGCGAAATTCGCTCGCATCGATCGGCCTGATCGCCTTTGCCGCGATGGCCCAGTTCTCGCCGCACCTGCTGCTGG